>CAYOTE010000027.1:0-16488 GCA_964406785.1 uncultured Clostridia bacterium | reverse complement strand
CTGTCGCTTAGAGGAATAAATCGTGACATTGGTTCCCATCTCCTCTCCCAACTCTTATTATAAACTATATAAAGAGTATTACCGGGTGAAACTCTCCACACGAATCTTAGATTTATTCCAAGCCCTTTACTGACATCATCGTATTGGATAAAATTTAATAAACCAACGTCAGGATTTAAGTATAAATCAAGTTTCAATCTGTAAAGATTTTCATAAAAAACACCGCTTGGGAAATCCCCCTTTACAAACTCTGCCTGTAGAGATGTATTAATATTACCATGCAGTTTATAAGCTAAATCTAACTCAAGACGATTAAGTTTACCATTATAATAGCCCCCGAATTTATAACTCATACCAAACTTTATTGTCTTGTATGATGATGTGCTGAATTCAAACCTGTATCTTAGGAAATTATACTTTCCCTGAGGTATAATTACTCCGTCTGAAATTTCGAAGTCTTTATCAAGCACATCTATATTGGGCATGACATTAAACTCAATATGCTCTCCATTTTCGGTTCTAAAGTTTATCGGGGCAGTGAAAATTCTCATTGTCTCCAATGTTCCATCTAATTTCCAATAAAAAGTCGTATATAGTTCAAAGAAAAATTGTCTGACGTATTTTCCGATAAAACCTTTTTCAGGTCTCGGTTGATAAGATATTCCGGTACTAATCATTTGAATACCGCTTCTTGATAAAAAAGATAAACTGGGCTTAAATGACTCACCAAAGTATGAATATGTTAAAGACAAATCTAAAAGATCGTTTGGATAATCAATTTTCATACCATAGGCGTAGTGTTTACCCTTGTCAATGTCATTATTATTATATGTAAACCATGTTCCTGTTGTAAAGTTTTTATTTTTCATAAATTTATTTGTCGAATAAACAAAATCCATACCATACATCTGATTTACACTGTCATTGTCAGGATTACCCGAAGTAAATATTACGCCAACCTTGCTCTGACTGAGTATATTTTGATAAACTCTGCCGGCAAAATAATTTTTAGCGGGAAGTTCTCCAAAAGCTTTGGTTTTAACATCAAGAAGTGCAATATTTGTATCTCCAATCTTGCCTATTAGCTTTGAACCAAAATTTATCGGTATGGGGTTGCCATTGTATAAGCCTATTTTTCTGCTAAAAAAGGGGACAAAATTTCTTCTTAGACCTATTCCAAAATTAAATATATTAGAGCCTTCTAAAAAAAAGTTTCTCTTCTCTGAAAAAAACATGGGAAATCTACTAATATTAATTCGCCTTGTATCAACCTCTGTATCTGCAAAATCCGTATTATAACTGAAAACCCCCATAAGATTCGGAGTGAAATTTTTATATATATCAAAGCCACCGTCCAAGTCATTGTCTCTTGGTGCTGCCTCTTCAAAATTTTTTATGCTCTTTACAGAGGCAAAACCCTTGATAGTCAAGCCTTTCCCCTGCTTTATATCACTTGGGACTTTTAAAAGAGCAGCAACACCCGGATCATAAAAAAAGGCATCTTTGGAAATTCCGCACATTCTGATTTTTTCCATTTTTCTTGGAATATACCTTTCAATATTAAATCCCCAGTACGGGAGTCCGTTTTTAAATGAAAGTGTCTTAAACGGTATTTTTATCTCAACTGTCCACCCGTCATCATCAATTTTACTCTTTGCGTCCCATATTCCATCCCAATTTGTACTAAAATGTTCACCGGAAGCAAGTCCATCTGTTCTTGCTCCACCTGCATTTACAAAAAAAACATAGGCGTTTCTCTTGTCCATAAACGGATCAAGTAGAATTTTTATTATATCGTTAGAACGACTCTTCTTATCGTGTCCAAGCGAATTAATACTTATTTTTGACGGGTCTCTATCATAATTTTTAACTCCGATAAATATTGCAGTCTTAGTAATTATAATTTTTAATTTTGTTTTTTCACTGGGAGTAACGCCTGTTTTGGGCTCTACCATTTTAAAATTATCAAAAACAAATGCATTCTTCCAAACAGCGTCATCTAACTTTCCGTCAATCACAGGTGCTTTAGGAGATTCAAAAGGCGTGATTTTAGGAATGTCATTAGCACTATTTCCCAATATATTTTGGCTTAATAACATAACAGACAATAGAATAATAATTAAATGTTTCATAGCTATTATACGACAAACAATAAATAAAGTTTAGCTGATAAATGATGTAATGAACGACAAATTTCTAAAATTTTGCATAAATAAAAGGATTATATGTACTTGTAACAATTGTAATCGTAGATAATATAAAGAGTATAATTAATAAAACAGCCTCTGAATATGTATAAATTGTATTAAATAAAGCTTGATATATACCTTGTTTATATGATAATGAGAATTTATTATACCTTTTTATAAGATTAGGAATTAAGGGTAAAGAGCCTAAGGCACCTACAAATATAAAAAACAATGATTCATTGTTTAAATATAATTCTGGATAAAAGACTATTCCTTTTCCCGTTCCGAAACCAAACATAGCCGATATATATCCCAAGGCATAAGAAAGACTGCTTGATCTGAAAATAACCCATCCTATGATAATTAAGAATAAGCTATAAGTAATACGAAATGTTTTTTTTGTTTTCTTTTTCAAAAATTTACCGATTAAGCCATGCTCCACTATTAAAATAATTCCGTAATATATACCCCATACGATAAATGTCCAATTTGCACCATGCCATAATCCACATATTAACATTGTAAAAAAAGCTCCGGTATAATATGCAAAATTTTCTGTCTTAATAAAGAAAAATCTATCTTTCTTAATCTTTCTCATAACTAAATATGCTATTGGCAAGAAAAGATATGCCTGTAACCATGCGGCAAGAGTCATATGCCATCGCTTCCAAAAATCTTTAATAGATTTTGAAACATAGGGATAGTTAAAATTTTCAGGAATATCAAAACCAAGCATATTGCCAAGACCTATCACCATATCCGAATATCCGGAAAAATCAAAATAAATTTGTAATGTATATGAAATAGCACCTATCCAAGCGAGTGCAAATGTTTGCTCGGCAATAGATATTTTAAATATTGGAATAGCAACCTTACTAACAGAATCGGCAATCAATACCTTTTTACCCAATCCTATAATAAATCGCTTAATGCCCTTATAGTAATCCGTTTTTCTTTCGGCATTATTACTCAATTGAGAACTAAACTTATTATATAGGGTAATAGGACCCATCATTATTTTAGGAAAAAAAGACATATAAAGACTAAATTCAAATATATTACGATTTGCCTTAGAGCTTTCTCTGTAAACATCAATTAGATAAGATAATCCTATAAATGTAAAAAATGAAATACCAACAGGAAAGCTTTCCGGTCCCTTATAAAGTAATTCATTAGAGGACAGGTTAAAAATTTGATTGACGCTATTTAAGAAAAAACCTATATATTTAAAAAAGAATAATAAACCTATATTGTAAATTAAACCTAAAAAAAAGAATATCATGGATACAATCTTTTTTTTTTTCTTTAGCCCTATATCAATTAATAAACCTAAAATATAATTTACAATTATAGATATAATTAATAAAGTAAGATACGAGCCTGCACCGGCAAAATAAAAGATAAAACTGATAATAACATAAAAAATATTTTTTCTTTTTTTTTCAATAAAAAAATTCAGCAACAAAAAAATAGGCAAAAAAAAGAAAATAAAAAACAAAGAACTTAACGACATATCATATTCTCCTAAATGAGATTATATTAGCAAGACCATACGCCTGTCAAGTTTACGACAAAACTTACTGCAATGCCTAACAAGACTATTCTAACTGCGTTAAACTCAATTACTGCATTGCTGAATAGTATAATTATTCTGCATTTAACTCTTAATTCGTGGCGGCAATCGCTATAATTTCCCCGTTATTATCAATTGCCTTAATCCTATATTGGAAATTTATTTTTTTTCTAAGTATATATTCATCAGTAAAATTAAAAGTCAGATATTCACTGTCAAGATTCAAATTTTCAGGAGCAATTTCTAATATTGATTTAAAGTCTTCACCTGTTTGCTTTCTTTCTAAAATGTATTTCTTAATTGGTATTTGACAATTATTCGATAACCTTATTTTGATAGAAATATCATAATATTCAGCTGAAAACACCCAAATATAAATTGATTTTTTAGTGGTGTAAATTTCCATATTCGGAGGACTTCCTACAGAGGCTATGGTTGTTTTTGTGATGGTTCTCGACCACTTTCCCCTATTGTCCTTAACTTTTAAAGAGACCTTATATTCACCTGCAATATCAACATTGAATGCAATCTTAGAGTTTGTTGTATCAGATATTTTTACAGTAGAACCTATGGGCTTTCTCTCCATTTTCCAAAGATATCCTGTAATTGTGCCACAATTTGAATATGACAATTTTCCGTTAAATACTACCGTACCATAACAAATTTCAGATTTTCCATCAATAACCGGTACTGCATTATCTCCTATATAACAAACAAGATCATCAAACACGGCATAATTTTGTATATCCTTTACTCTTAGTGTTAAACGATACTTACCTTTAATATCCGGTGTAAACTTTGTTACTGCTTTAAAAGGCGATTTAATAAATGCTTTAGAACCTAAGGGCTTTCTTATAAACCTCCATTTATATGATATTGGATCATCATCAGGATCATAGGATAAGGAACCATCAAGAGTTAATTCTTGACCAATACATGCCGATGTTATTTGTTTAACCTGAGCTACCGGATTAATATTAGTTTTATTAAAGTATATTTCAGTATTATTATTTCCATTGTTTGCTACCCATGAAGAATATACATTCTCTCCTGAAATTGCCATAATACATGATGACAAATACATGGGTTTATCGTTATTTATTATTATTTCTTTCTCTTGCCAAGATAATCCATAATTACGAGAATAGTTAAAATGTATGCTTTCTTTCCATTTCTTACCCGATATACTATTTTCCGTCCACATTGCATAAATTTTATTTTTGTAAGAGTTTAGCATTAAATTCTCATAGTTTATATTATCAAAGTGTCTTGATACCAAAGAATCATTATTCCATGATTGTCCCTTATCTTTTGAGTAGTTGTGGTATATTTTAAATTTTGATTGCCATATTAGTTGGAGTGTATTATTATCGGATATTATTGGTGTAATCTGACCATAAGCAGGGTGATTATGATCAATTCTCACCACATCAGTATTCCATGTTTTACCGTAATCAGATGAATATTTCAAATAAGTTCCTTTATGAAGTCTATCTCCGTTGAAAAACAAATAAACCATATTGGTATTTGAAATAATATTTGACAAGACCATATTGCAATAAGGGTCACTCGCACCAATATAAGATGAAACATCAATCTTTTTATCCGAACTTTTCCATGACAATCCGTTATTAGTTGAGCTATTGAAAAAAAGGTTTTCTCCTTCACTCATCGAAGTACCGGCAAAACCACCTCTGTAATCATGCCATACAACATAAACATTATTATTATTTACACTAAGTCTTGGCTCTACTGATGCACTGTTAGCCGGAATATCTCCCGTGTTTAATCTTGTAGGTTTAGAAAGCCATGTATTACCACCATCCAAAGAACAATCAAAAAATATATCATTTTTAATCACATAAAAATTTGCATAAGAACCCCACACAATATACACTTTTTCGCCTTTTGCAAGTAATTGAACTCCGAGAAAACCTCCATTACTATTTCCGGTTCCTTCGTCAATTATTCTTTCGGAATTTAACCAGGTTAATCCGTAATCATTAGATTTATTTAACAAAATCTTGTATTCAGCGTTTGTACTTTTTATATTGGTACATGTCCAGAGTACGTAAACATTTTGACCTGAAACAGCAATTTTCAGATTTGTTGCCAATGTATTACCCGAATAAATACGTTTTGGTGCTGACCAGGTTCTGCCGTTATTATCAGACTGTTTTATATAGACACATTCTTCGTTTTTATTGCTATTTGAGTATGCTACAAAAATACTGTCGCCTGAGGCAACAATTGCATTGGAAGAGCCTTTATCAATTAAGGTGTCTTTTTGCTTCCATCTTATCTGTGCAAATGCAGACAAAGTCAAACAAACTACCAATAATAAAAATAATCCTCTTTTCATTTCAAACCTCCTTTTGTATATCGTACACCCATACGTTGCACCATATACCATCTATCAAATAATTAGAACATAATATACAAAATATAATAAATGACACAGACTGTCTATAACATATAAAAAAATAAAAAACAAGAAAAAAATAAAAAAAATTAAATTCTGGTTTTTTTATCAAAACTGTAATATTGTTTGATAAAAACTTAATTAAAATATAATACGGTTAATTTCTTGGGTGGAATTTATTATATACTTTTAAAAGGTCGGAATAGTTTAAGCTTGTATATTTTTCCGTTGTGGTCAGGTTTGAATGCCCTAATAATTCTTGAATAACTCTAAGATTTGCTCCCCTTTGCAGTAAATGAGATGCAAAAGAATGTCTGAATAGATGAGGAAATACTTTTTTATCGGAATTCGTAACCTCAACGAAAAGCTTCTCTAAAATCCTTTCAATAGATCTCTCGCTTATTTTTGTACCCTTATAGTTTAAAAAGACATAATCCGTAGTGTTACCGAATTTCTTATATACCTCATCCTGATATACGTTTAATGCTTCCAAAGCCGTTTTATTAAAGGGTACTATCCTTTCTTTTTTCCCCTTTCCTATTATTCTTATTAATTTCTCTCGCTTATCAACATTATTTTTCTTTAAGCCTGCTATTTCAGATACTCTCAACCCTGTTGCGTAAAGCATCTCAAACAAGGCTCTGTTTCTTATATTTAATATATTATCGGCAGGAATATTATTTAAAAAATCTATCATTTCTTTTTCCGTAAGAATCTGTGGCAATTTTTTATCAACCTTTGGTGTTCTTATTCCGTCAAAGGGATTTTTATCAATTATACCCTTGGAAAGAAGGAAATCATAAAAAGAACGAATTGCATAAACCTTCCGAGATACAGTTGCCTTGTTTTTTGTCTTTAAAAAAATAAACGACATAAATTCTCTGATATTATCCTTATTCACCTTGAAATTATTTTCTTTTATATAATCAATAAACTGTATAATATCCTGTCCGTACGCCCTTATGGTATTGGGAGAAAAAAACAAAATATCTTTTAAATAAGAGAGATATTCATTTAGATTTTTTCTGCTTTTATCCATTCTTTCAAATTATTTAAAGCTCTTTCCGACTTTTTAGCTTTTTTTATTTTTTTTATGTCTTTTTTCTTTCCTTTAATTTTTTCAGTAAGGGTAATATCGGGAAGAAGTCCGAATGTAAATTTAGTAGGCGTGAAATTCTTCCAATTTGCAGATGAGATATAGTTGAAAAGCGAACCGGAGGCAGTATCAAGCGGAAGATATGATATAGGCTCGTTTAATATGGCTTTAGCTACAGCAATACCCGTAAACAAGCCTGAACATATTGATTCAACATACCCCTCAACGCCACTTATCTGTCCGGCAAAATAAATATTATCATACTCTACGGCTTTATTGAATTTATCAATTATCAAAGGTGCATTAATATAGGCATTTTTATGCATTCTGCCGTACCTTTCAAATTTGGCATTTTTTAATCCGGGTAGTTTTTGAAATATTCTCTTTTGTTCTCCGTATTTCAATCTTGTCTGAAATCCTACCAATTGAAAAAAATTCTTATTGATATCATCCTGTCTTAATTGAATAACCGCATACGGTCTCTTACCCGTTTTAGGGTCAATAAGTCCTACCGGCTTTAGCGGACCAAAAGAAAGTGATTTGTCACCTCTTCGTGCGATTTCTTCAACGGGCAGACAACTTTCAAAGAACTTATCATCTTCAAAATCATGAATTGGAACTTTTTCTGCCTCGTTTAAGTCTTTTACAAGAGTATAATACTGCTCCTCATTTAAGGGGATATTTAAAAAATCAGCCTCTCCCTTATCGTATCTGGAAGCAAAATAAACTTCATCCATATCTATTGACTCAGCATCTATTATCGGACTCGTAGCATCAAAGAAAAAGAGGTTTCTTCTCTTGGTAATCTTAGTTAGGCTTTCAGCAAAATCATCGCTTATAAGGGGACCTGCTGCAATAATAACGGGCGAATTAACATCTGGAATATCCGTGATTTCTCTTTCAATATATGAGATGTTTTCAATTTTATCGAGTTCATCCTTAATACTCTTGGCAAGTAAATGTCTATCTACCGAAAAACTCTTGCCAGCCGGCACTATATACTTCATTGCAGTTTTAAGATAAAAGGAGTCCAATAGGATTAACTCTTCTTTTAAAAGCCCCAAGGCTGATGTAATATCCGTCGAGCCGAGAGAATTGGAGCAAACCATTTCTCCGGGATATCCTGTTTCATGAATATTAGTCATCTTTCCCGGACGCATCTCGTATAATTTAACTTTGATTCCTCGCTTTGCGATTTGATAGGCTGCTTCGACTCCGGCAAGTCCTGCACCTATGATAATTATCTCATTTATATTACTCGTTCCCAATCCTTCTATATCCCTGTTCGTTTTCAATCAGCACTCCTTTCAATACCAATCCCATTAGAATTGATATTATTTCTGAAATATTAAAATCACTATTTTCAATAAAATAATCTACCCTTTTTACACCATAATCATCCATTAAGTCAAGTAATTTAATTTCATTTTTTGTCAGATATATATTTTTGGGTTTTTGAGTTTCTAAATTTATTCCGAATTCTTCTAAAATATCCGCACCGTTTTCAATAAGCTTTGCTCCCTGCTTAAGTAGATAATGCGGACCATAGCTTAGAGGTGAATAGATATGCCCCGGAGTAGTAAATACATCTCTATTTTGCTCAAGTGCAACTCTTGCCGTAATAAGTGAGCCACTTCTCAATGTTGCCTGTACAACAAAAACAGCCTTTGATATACCGGATATAATTCTATTTCTGATAGGAAAGTAAAAAGGTCTCGGGATAACATCAATGGGAAATTCAGATATAATACACCCGTTATTTACTATATGAGGAAATAAAGTTGAATTACCCTTAGGATAAATATGAAGTAAACCTCCGGCATTCACTCCTATAGTTTTTCCATTATTTTTTACGGTAAGGCTATGTGCAATGGAATCAATGCCATAAGCCATTCCTGAAACAATAATTAAATCACCTCTGCAAAGCTCAGGAATAATTGCGTTTAAAATATCTTTACCATACGAGTTATTGCGTCTGGAACCTACAATAGCCAAGGTGTTTTTTGAATTTAAGACAGCTTTATCGCCTTTAACGTAGAGAAACTCAGGCGGGTCATATATTTCTTTTAAAAGTTGCGGATAATCATCCTCTTCAATATGTATTATTTCAACATCAACACTCTCGGCTTTATTAATCTCTTCAAGTGCGACTTTATTATAATCGTTAAGAATATTATTTATCTCATCATAGGTGTATCCAAACGATGATAATTGAGATTTGGACGGAATTTTATCCGAACTGTTCACACAAGCTCCGTAACCTGATTTTTCCGCTTTTTTTGCAGCTTTGAAATTATTAAAGGATATTAAAAAAAATGCTAATTTTTGAAAATACTCATCACTTAACATATTTAAAAGGAGGAATTATTAATACCGGAATATTCGAGTGCATTAATACCTTTTCAGTAATACTCCCAAGTAACATTCGTTCAGTCCCAACTTTTTGATTTGCTGCCATCACGATCATATCAAATTTTCCTTTTTTTGCTATTTCCATAATCTTATGTGCAGGTTCGCCCATATCGTATATGGTATCCGCTATTTTATAATTTGCTGATACAGCTATTTTTTGAATATTTTTATTAATGGACTCAATTAATTTATCCCTTTTTAATACCGGGACCTTATAATTAAAAAACTCAGATATATGTGCCGTATATAACTCCGCACCAAGCTGTGAAGCCAAAGATAGGGAGTAATTCAATTCCGACAAAGATAAATCTCCAAAATCAATGGGACATAGAATTTTCTTAACATCGACTGTTTTTTTTCTTGAGGTAACAACTAAAACAGGTGAAGATGAGTTTCGTATCAATCTTGAAGTTGTAGAGCCGATAATAAAATCACTTATTTCAGATATACCTTTTTTCCCAACCATTATAATATCAGCATCATTTTTCTTGGAATATTTCAATATCTCCTCACTTTCAATACCCTGATTGACAACAGACTTAAACTTAATTCCGATAGATTTACAATACTTTTCTAACTTTGCCTTTGAAATTGCGATGGAATGATTTATCTCTTTAAAATAATCATCAGTAGAAAAAAAAGCTCTTTCATATACCCACTGCGATATCTTAGGTAAAATAAATACAGCATGATTGTTCAAGGATAATTTCTCATTGAAATATTTTAGATAGGGGACACAGACCTTACTTTCTTTTGACAAGTCCGTTGCCCAAACGACTTCTTTGATATTACGTAATTTAACTTTTTTCATTTTATTTGTTTTGAACTTTTTTTCTTAAGTTTAATGCCGGAAAAAATTTCACGATTTTTTGTGGAGGTATTTCCATTCTCTTGTTTGTTCCCGGATGTACTACAAATTTCTTTTTTCTCCTAACAACTTTAAATGTCCCGAAATTAGACATAACAACTTTCTTTTCATTATCCAAGGTTTCACTAATTACTTCAATTAAAAGGTCGATATAATTTTGAACCTCAAACTTTTTAAAATCAGTTTTCGATGCTATCGCTTCTGTAAGTTCTCTTTTATTCATTCCATCTCCTATATGTCGAATAACACATAATAAAAAAAAAGTCAAGAAAAAAAATTAAAAACCGTCATCTTCAGCATAATCAGAGTACTCAAGATTCGCAAATTTAGTAAATTCACTTATATAGGCTAATTTGATATTACCCGTAGGACCATTTCGCTGTTTTGCAATGATTAAATCAGCTTCCCCCGTATTATCCGTATCCTTATTATACTGTTCTTCCCTATGTAAAAACATAATAATATCAGCATCCTGCTCAATTGCACCACTCTCTTTTAAATCGGAAAGTTGGTATTTAGGAGTTCCGCTTGTGCTACCGCCTCTTTGTTCCGGTGATCTGTTTAATTGAGCAAGTGCTACTACGGGAATATTTAATTCCTTTGCCATTGCCTTTAAAGATGATGATATAATTGCAACTTCCTGTGCTCTCGAATCACTTCGTCTTAAATTTTCACCGGAGACCTTCATCAACTGCAAATAATCAACAAAAACTACATCCAATTTATTTTCCCGTTGAAGTTTTCTTGCCCTTGTCTTCATCTCGATTATTGAGAGTACTGCCGAATCATCAATGAAAAAATCAGACTTATTAAATTCACTGGCTGCAAGGTTTAACTGTTGCCATTCCTGACGGGTTAATTTTTTTTTACCCTGAATTAGCTGTCCTAAATTTATATTTGCCTTGAGTGCAAGCAATCTCATCATTATCTGTACTTCCTGCATTTCAATAGAAAAAAAGCCGATACTCTTCTCATTTTTTATTGCCATATTTGATGCAATATTAAGAGCCAAAGCCGTTTTACCCATAGAGGGTCTTGCCGCTATTACTATTAGGTCTCCATTTTGAAATCCGCCTGTCATCCTGTCAATTTCAGTGAATCCTGTTTTTATGCCACTTGTATTTCCGTGTTTTTGAATATGTTCTATTTGATTTATAGTAGTTTTAACAATTTCATTTGAAGCATGAAATCCGTCTTTATCATGATAATCTGAAATTTTAATAAGATCTTCTTGAAGATCAACAAGTATGGATTTAGAGTCCGCACCCTCTTCAACTCCCTTTTTAACAACATTTGCAGATGTAAGAATAATCTGTCTAAGAGATGAAAGTTCAAGTATTGTTTTAATGTATTCGGTAATATCAATATTGTCGGGGATACCATCTATTAAAGAGGTAATATAGACATGACCACCGGCAATTTTTAAATCGTTTTGTCTGTCAAGATGTCCTGATATCGTAATTATATCAGCCGTTGTATTATTATTAACAAGATTATTGATTGCGGTAGCTATTACCTGATTTGAATTTCTGTAAAAATCCGAAGGACTAATTTCCGAGAACACCTCGCTCGCATATCTGTTATCAATCAACATTGCACCAAGCACGGCACGTTCGGCATATTCGTCGTACGGAAGCGATTTTTTAAAATCGCTATTTACTGTTTTTTGCATTTTCATTTAATACAATTAACTAAGTTAAGAGAAGCAAAATGTCATCATAGTTACAAGAGGGTAAAACACAACAAGATAATCTTCGCTGTATTCCATCCCTCTTATACACATTATATATTCTTTCTAACTTACCGCATAGAAAGAGTTAATCTTCTAAATATACATCCTCACTTCTTACATAGTTTGATTCTTCAGCCTCGGTTAAAGGTTCCATTTCTCCGCCTTCAGGATTAATTTCAATATTTAACTCGGCTTCAACATCTTTAAAAAGTCTTATCTTACATGTAAACTTTCCAAGTTTTTTTATAGGTTCTTTCAAATTGAATTTTTTTCTTTCTATTACTATATCTATTTTCTTTAATTCTTCCTCAATATCAGATACATTAACAGAACCGTAAAGAACACCCTTTTCTCCGGATTTTCTCTCAATTACAATATTTAAGTTTTCAATTCTTTGTTTTTGTTCTTCTGCCGAGAGTTTTTCCATATTTCTCTGTTCTTCATATTTCTTCATTTTTGATTTAAGAAGATTTATATTGTGTTCATTATACTCAACAACTAAATTATTAGGAAACAAATAATTTTTCGCATATCCCGGTTTAACCCAGACTTCAGCACCAAAATCCCCAAGATTATCTATATCTCTGTTTAATAAAACAGGAATCAATCCCTTTGGCTTCTGAAACTCAGGATTCTTTTTTTTCATTGCTTTTACTGCTTTTATGGTAGCTTTTTTCATTTTATCCTCTCTTTGGTTCAATATACATGATTAAAGCCATATGTCTTGCTCTTTTTATCGCCTTTGTAATTTGTTTTTGATGATAAGGACAAGCACCGGAAACTCTTGCAGGAAGAATTTTACCTGTTTCAAGAATAAAACGTTCCAACATCTTGTAATTTTTATAGTCAACAAGCCTTATTCTATCTTTGCAATAAATGCAATATTTTTTTTTAGAAAAATAAACTTTTCTCGCAGGTTTGTTTTGTGAATAGTTTTTAGTTGGCCTCATTCTTATTCTCCTTTACTCTTGAACTTGTATGACTCTCTTCACGTGATGACTTCTCACCATCAATTTGTTGCATTTTCTTTTTGCGTTTGTCTGCCTTTTCCCATTTCTTTACAAGTTTGTTACTCTTTTTTAGTTTATCATCTAATCTAACAACGATAAACCTGATGATTTTCTCGTTTAATTTGAGTTTTCTTTCAATCTTTTCTACAACATCTCCGGTAAATTCTGCATTGATAAAGATATAAATGCCTTCCTTATGCTTTTGAATCGGATAAACTAATCTTTTTCTACCCCATTCATCAAGCTTTTCAATAACTCCACCGCTTTCTTCAATCATCTGTGTCATTGAGGAGATTACTTTTTTAATTTCCTCTTCTGTTAATTCCGGATTTATTATAAACCCGATGTCATAATTCCTTTTGTCCATTTTTTCTCCTTTTGGATTATACTCCCATTTACTGTCGGAATTTAGCCCTCTGTCTTAAAACCAAAGAGCAAGAAGTAAATAAATACTCATTATAATTTTATATACTCGTAAGCAAAAGCCAAGACTATTCAGACTTTTTCTCTTCTGTACTGCTTTCTTCTGTTGTTGCTTCTGTTTCTTCTACTTCTTCTTCCTCTTCTACTTCTTCTTCAATTGCACCCTTAGAAACTACCGCACAAATAACAACCTGTTTATCTGATACAAGCTTAACGTTTTCATCGGTTTCAATATTTTCTATCTTTATCGAACTACCGGAATGTAAGTCTGTAACATCAATTTCAAATTCACTTGGAATTAATGTCGGCAAAGTTTTTATCCTAACTTCTCTTGTTACAAAATCAAAAACTCCGTCTTCAATTCTTACACCAATTGCTTCACCTGTAATTATAATAGGAACAGAAACCTCAATTTCTTTTTCAAGATCTAATCTTATAAAGTCAGCGTGAATAATATTATCAGA
Organism: uncultured Clostridia bacterium; assembly: GCA_964406785.1. GTDB lineage: Bacteria > Acidobacteriota > Aminicenantia > UBA2199 > UBA2199 > JAOZTV01. Next base: position 2,299 of record CAYOTE010000027.1, on the reverse strand, counting down.
TAAATGATCATATTGAAACTCTTTTAACATTGCATCAACCTGAATATCATCTCTCTGTATCCTTAATATGGTATTCTGCTTCTTTTTCATTTTTAGAATTGATTTTACATCTTTTAAATCAATCGCTATTGGTATGGGCTCTTTTCCGTCTCCATAGATAATTGCGGGAATTTTACCTTCTCTTCTTAATCTCTTTGCTATCTTTGAGCCGACGCCATCTCTGGATTCCGCTTTAAAATTTACTAGACCTTCCATTTCTCACCTCTTTTATTAGAATAATTTAGAAACTGATGTTTCGTTATGAATACTTTCAATGGCTGTTGCAAAAAGCTCAGCTACGGATAGTACCTTTATTTTTTCACAATCCTCTTTACCGTTAATTAGAGGAACAGTATCTGTCGTATATACCGAATCAACAGGCGATTGTGCAATTCTTTTAATTGCCTCACCTGAAAATATCCCATGTGTGCATAGAGCAAAAACTCTCTTAGCACCGTTATTTCTTACTGCCTTAATTGTTGCACTTAAAGTACCTGCAGTATCAACAATATCATCAACTATTATAGCATCCTTACCATCAACATCACCAATTATATGAAAAATTTCAGCAACATTCGGTGCGGTTCTTCTCTTATCTGCAATTGCCAAACCGGCCTTTAACAGTTTAGAAAAATTTCTTGCTCGCTCAACACCACCTGCATCTGGAGAAACAATAACAATATTTTCACTATCCATCTTTTTAAAATGTGATGCAAAAATAGGCAAGCCCATTAGATTATCAACAGGAATATTAAAAAAACCCTGAATTTGATTTGCATGAAGGTCAATGGTTAAGACTCTTGAAAAACCTGCAGTTTCAAGTAAATCGGCAAGTAATCGTGCAGAGATAGGAACTCTTGGCCTATCTTTTCTGTCCTGTCTTGCATAGGCGTAGTATGGTATAACCGCTGTTATTCTTTTTGCAGAGGCTCTTTTAAAAGCATCAGCCATTAAAAGTAACTCCATAATATGGAAATTAATATCGCTTGTTAAAGACTGAACAACAAAAACATCAGCACCTCGAACATTTTCGTGACTCTGAAAACGAATCTCTCCGTCAGAAAAAGTACCTATTCCCGATTTACCAAGTTTTTTACCCAATTTTTCTGCGATACTCTCTGCAAGCTTTTTGTTAGACGAACCTGAAAAAATTAAAAATTTATCTTCGCTCATTTTTCCTTTTATCTGGGGCGGGAGGATTCGAACCTCCGAATACCGGCTCCAAAAACCGGTGCCTTACCGCTTGGCCACGCCCCAATTCCTTTTTTATATTCAGTTCTATCAATTGAATTAACAATCAATAGTTCTTTACTGCCAATTGATTTTGGTACACCCACATCATTTATCATACTAAACAAAGAAGAGCCACTTCCGCTCATCCTTACAAAATTACCAAAAACCTTCAACATTCTATCTCTAAACCCTTTTATATCGGGAAAAATTTCAAAAGTAACCTCTTCTAAAACATTTTCCAACATCTCAATATCTCCAGAATCCAGAAAGAGACTAATTTTACTTTTATTTCCTGTATTTGTCAAGTTTAGTTTTGAAAAAATCAATGCAGTTGAAACAATTATTTCAGGAATCAATAAGGCAAATTTAGTTTTTTTAAGTTCTGGTAATTCAGTAAGTTCTTCTCCCACACCCTCGGCAAGAACCGTTCCACCCACAAAAAAAAAAGGTATATCGGCACCAATTTTAACACCTATATCTATCATCTCAGATAATTCCAAATTTAAGTTATAGTACATATTCAAAAACATTAATATTACCGCACCATTACTACTCCCGCCTCCAAGACCACTTCCCGCAGGAATATTCTTAACAACCCTAATATCAAAGCCTATATCAATGTCAAATAACATCTTCATTTTTCGAGCAACTTTGGAAATTATATTAGATGAATCCCATTTAATATCGACTTTATTGCCGCTTAGCCTTAACTTGCCAATATCGTTCTTTATTATTTCGATTTCATCGCAAAGGTCTATTGTTTGAAATACAGTTTTCAAGAGATGATAACCGTCCTCTCTTTTTCCCACAACATCTAAACCAAGGTTCAATTTTGCATACGATTTTAATTTATACATAAGCCACATTATAACACGAGTAAATTCATTTGTCTTTAACGTAACATAACTTTTCATATAGCTGTTAAGTAAGCTGACAATGGAAATATATTACCTCACTTCATATAAAAGAAAGGTAGCTATTCAGTTTTTCTAAGCTTATAGAAAAAGTTAAGCGTGAAGTGCATTTC
>CAYOTE010000026.1:0-16573 GCA_964406785.1 uncultured Clostridia bacterium | reverse complement strand
AGAGCGAGGGACTGAAAATCCCTGCGTCGGTGGTTCAACTCCGCCTCCCGGCATTCTTCTTTTAAGTTTTATTAAATTGTTTTTTCTAAGTATCATATATAATAGTCGAAGTTTTTTTCTGTTTTTTTGAGCTTTCTTATTTCAAATACGTGGGCAATTTTATTCTTGGGGTTTAATTCGATATAATTTTTATTGTCATTCCATATATAATAGTTATTATTCAATTGATCGTACACTTGATACGGTTTCCCTCTTTCAATATTAAATTTATCAATTGGTAATTCAAGCCAACCAGCTTGCTTCCAATTAGTATCAATATTTATAATAATAATATGAATATCTGAAAAATCATCACTATACCTTGCAAAAGCCAACAAATTTTCATTATCTATATTTAGAAATTCAAAATTTATATTTGATCTATATATACTATTATTATTTCTTATACCATTAACTTTGCTTATAAAATGAGATATACTCCTTTTATTATCTATATTCCATTTACAGATTTCATACTTTTCGGAATTCATATACTCTTCACTGTACTCTTTTATCGGGATATTTTCACATAATTCAAAAGCCGGACCATATATTCCATAGTTAGGACTCAACAAAGCAGCAAGAATAAATCTCACCTTAAATGCATTGCGGTCTCTGTGTTGCAAAAATTCATTTAGTATATCAGGTGTATTAGGCCAAAAATTTGGTCTGTAATAGTCAATTTTATCGTTATTATTCAACTCATTCAAATAATTAATCAATTCGCTCTTAGTATTTCGCCATGCAAAATATGTGTAAGATTGAGAAAAGCCAAGTTTTGCAAGCCTGTACATCATTCTCGGGCGTGTGAAAGCCTCCGCAAGAAAAATAGTTTCGGGGTTTTCTTTTTTTATTTCGGTAATTAACCATTCCCAAAAAGAGAGTGATTTAGTATGAGGATTATCAACTCTAAAAATTGTAACTCCATTATTAATCCAAAATAATACTATACTCTTTAACTCTTCCCATAACTCCTGCCAGTGCTCAGTTGAAAAATCAAAAGGATAAATATCCTGATATTTCTTAGGCGGATTTTCCGCATACTGTATTGTATTGTCAGGCCTTTTTTTAAACCACTCCGAATGTTCCTTAACATACGGATGATCAGGTGAACATTGGTATGCTATATCCAAGGCAATAAATATACCTTTTTTTTTTGCTATTTTTACTAAATGTTTAAATTCTTTAAGACTTCCCAATTGCGGCAATACAGCTTTATGTCCACCTTGTTTTCCTCCGATAGCCCATGGACTTCCAACATCGTTTTTCTCAGCCTTTACCGAATTATTTTTCCCTTTTCTAAACAGTTTGCCTATAGGATGTATAGGTGGAAAATAAAGGATATTAAATCCCATATCATTAATATAATCTAACCGCTTTTCGACTGTTTTAAAAGTGGCATGCCCCTTACAGTCTCCCCAATTGCTTCTTGGAAACATCTCGTACCAAGCACTAAACCCTGCTATTTCAGGCTCCACAATTATTTTTAAATTATTTTCATAAACACTGAGATTTTTTCGCTTTCCGTATTTCACCATGATAGGCAATAAACTTTTATCCAGTGCGGCATTTAAGGCATTAACTTTATTTTTATTTGTTATTTCTTTTAACGTTTTTTTTAATTTTTCACCTATATTTTTAGGCACATTATTGGTAATTGAACTCAAATACCTCATACCTGTTTTAAGTTCCACTGCAATATTGTTATCGCCTGACAATCTATTACTTAAATTCATCTGCCATGTGGCAAATTCATCAATCCATCCGATAAGTGTATATTCCCAAACACCAAGCGTATCTACTATAAATGAGCCTTTATATCCTTCGTTACCGATTGGTATTAATTCACTTTCTTTCCATTCTTTCTCATTAATATTTCGATATAAAATTTTTCCTGAAATAAGATTATGTCCATCGGTAAACAATTCGGCAAAGATCTTAACTTCTCCGTTAAGCACTCGCTTAATAGGGAATCTTCCGCCATGAATTTCAGGGGAAACATTTTCAAAAACTACCCTGGTATTTCCTTCATTTAATTTTTTTTTAATATCAACCACAGTGTAAGTCATAATACAATATACACTGTACAATAATAAAAGTCTATACCTATCTTTCATTGTTGCCAATTAAGAGCTTTATATACTTATAAGTACGCATAAAAATTGAAAAATTCAGGTAAAACCTGAAAATTTAATCAAAATCTACTGCAATGCCCAATAAGCCCATTCTAACTTCGTTAAACTCAATCACTGCATTGCAAAATAGTCAAACTCTTCTTCATTTATCTCAATCGTTTAACTTGTTATAACAAGCTTCTTGGACATTTAGCTACAACTTTGATGAAAAATCAAGGTAAAATAAAAAAGTTGACTTTTTTTTTAAAATAGTATAGAAGTACATCCGTAGGAGGAAATTATGAAAAAAAAATTTGCATTAGTGCTTTTTTTGTTATGCTCAGTTGTCACACTGAGTGCGGGGAATATGTTCTTTAAAGGTTTAGTTCAGAATTGGTTTTCATTTACGGATCAGAAGGTTAATGATAGTAGTGCTTATGGTTTTACAAACAAAAGATTGCGACTTATTCCTTATGGGACTTTTGGTGAAAATATTAAATGGGCTGTTCATTTAGCCTTTGACAGGGGGACTATAAATTTTTACGATGTTTTTATTGAGTATAAATTTTCGGATTCTTTTGCTTTAAAAATGGGTAAATTTGCTGCACCGGGTGCTATATCTGGCGGATTAACCTCGTCAGCAGCATTGGATCTTGTTGAAAGAACTCCTATAACACTGAGATGGAACGGATTTAGTGGCTTGCACGGTTTTAGAGCATTTGGTGTTCAGGTGCACGGTAAACTTATGGATAGTAAAATTTACTATGCCTTAATGTTAGCAAATCCTAAAGCAACAACTTATTTTACTCCGAGTATAAAAGCGTCGTCATTTAAAAATGACGAAAAAGGTATGGCACTATGGGGAAGATTAGAAGCTAAACCAATGGAAGGTCTTAGAGTAGGTGCTTTTTTTGGAAGTAGTACTGCTACAAATTCTAAAAATGCTGATATTAAACGAAGTTCATTCGGGGCACATATATTTTATAATAAGAGTAATATTAACTTTAAAATGGAATATATAGGTGGCGATTCCGGTGGCGTTGAATATAATGGTATGGGCGTTGTATTCGGTTATAAATTAAGTAAGAAATTTGAGCCGATAGTGAGATATGATTTTATTACGCCTAAGAAGACGAGCGGTGGAAGATATACAAATATTGGATTTGGAGTTAATTATTGGTATAGCAAAAACATTAAATATCAGGCAAATTATCTTTTAAGAAGCGAAGAGCTTGTTGATGTAGCAAATAATATTTTTTATGTAAACTTTCAGTATTCTTTTAATAATAAATAGCAAACCAATAAAAGATAGGTCTATAATTTCTTATAGACTTATCCCTTCTCATCGTTGAAAGATTGATAGAGTATTTATTAGTTATTGTTGTACGTGAGTTCAGCCAAACTTTTAATATTTTACTTGGTAAATGCGTATTTTTTTTAATTAAGGTGGTGGTGTATCGTAAAAAATTGACAAAAAAAATATAAGTATTATAATCAAAATATGAAAAATGAAGTAGCAAAACATATGAGTAAGATGCGTTTCAGGTCTCTTGTAAAGGCCTCCTATGTTGCTATAAGTTCGGACATTTTTCTCATAGTGTTAAAATTAGGTTTGGCGTTTCTCACGGGTTCGGTTATATTTAAAGCTGATGCCTTGCATTCCGGTGGTGATCTTGCTGTGAGTTTTACAGTTTTATTTTCTATTATTGTAAGATATCGATTTGGTAAAAAAACTATTGCGAAAGAGGCAGAGGCTATTGTTTCCATGCTAATAGGTGTATTATTGTTTTTAGCGGGTTTAAGTATAATAATAGACGGTGTATACACAAAAGTCGGTACTTTTATTGTAAAAAAAGATATTCCTTTAATTATTGCTTTTGTAGGAATAAGTTTATCATGTTTGATAACTCTGTTAATAGCACAATTTAAGTCGAAAATTGGAAAGAAACACGAGTCCTTGGCGTTTACTGCTGAGGGTGTGCATACTTTCTCTGATTTTGCCAGTTCGTTCGGTGTGTGGCTTACACTTCTTTTTGGGTATTTTGGTGTTCATATTGAAAGAATAATGATTATTGTAATAGGTCTGTTTATAGTTCAAATAAGTATAAGATTAATTATCAGAGTTTTAAGTATTTCGAGTTTCAAGACTTATTTGAAATCAGGCATAAATAATAAAATGCCTCAAAAAATACTTGATATAATAAAAAAACTTTTAAATATTAGAGTATCTTTTTTTGTTAAGTTATGGGCAAAATTGAAGTTATATAAATTCCCTGCTTTAAATGTTGAGTTTTTTATCAGTCATATTAAACAGCTTATCGGAGTAAATGTTATATTAATATTTGCCCTATATATGGGACTTGGCTTTTATACTATTTTACCATATCAAACCGGTGTTGAGTCCTTATTCGGAAAAGTTGTAAAACAGAGTTTGCCGGGACTACATTATCACTTACCTTATCCATTTGGTAATGTAATAAAGGTTGATACGGGAATTGCAGCAAGAGTTGAATGTGGTTTTAGAACTAATTGGAATGATAATATTGAAGAGCCTGATGCATATTTATGGGAATTTTCACATACAGACGGAAGGTTTGTGAAAATTATTAATGAGGCACTTGCAATAACCGGAGACGAAAATATCATTGATGCAAATTTCTTATGTTATTTTCGTATTTCAAATCCTGTTTTATTTGCCGTTGACAGTAAAAATACTATTGAAATATTAAGGGCTGCTTTAACTAAGGAAATTCATTCTGTGCTTGGTAAATATCAAATAGAGTCTCTTCTTACCTTGCAGAGGGGAGATGTACAAGAAGAGTTAAAAGCAAATATGAAAAAGATTGTAAAGGAATTGAAAATTGGTGTAACTATAACTAATGTGTATATGCAGGAAGTACACCCTCCTATTGATGTCGTCCCTGATTATCGAGCTGTTGCGTCGGCAAGGGAAAAAAAGAATGAGATTATTCATAAGGCTAACGGATACGCCAATGACCTTATTCCACGCTCAAGAGGCAGGGGACAAAAGAAAATTCTTGAAGCACAGACCTATGAGGTCGAAAAATTAAGTATTGCAGACGGTTTTGCGAGAAGTTTTTTGTTAAAAGAAGAAACTTTTCAAAATTCTGCTAATCTGCAAAAGGTACGACTTAAGTGGGATTTGATTGAGTCTCTTTTTATGGGAAAGAGTATATATGTCCTTCCGTCAAAGGCAAGGAAAAGATTATATTTATCAAATGGATTACCTGTGAAATCCGGAAATCCATCTGATGTAAGTAAAGTTGTTTCCGGTAAAAATACTGTTAATTACGATGAGAATTATGATGATGATTAGAATGGGAGTTAGTATATGAATAAAAAATATTTGTATTATACGGGGTTGTTATTATTGCTTATCTCATTATCTTTTTTATGTACAACAATTGTTGAACAGGGTTTTACGTCAGTTGTCATGAAATTTGGTAAACCTGTAAGAGTTTTAAAAAGTCCGGGAATTTATTTGAAATTACCGTATCCGATTAATACCGTCAAAAAAATTGATGCAAGATTGATTTTATTGTCGCCAAAACCCTCTGAATTTTTAACTGCCGATAAAAAGAATCTTGTTGTTGATAATGCAATTTGTTATAAGATAAGTGACCCTGTCTTATATCTTAAAACCGTTAGAGGGATTAAGGGCTTGGAAATAAGATTGACAGATTTATTATCTTCGCATACCGGGCTTATATTAGGGGTTAAGGATTTATCGGATATAGTCAATACAGATATAAAAAAGATTAAATTTAAAGAGATGAATGGACATCTTACTAAATTAATACAAAAAGACAGTGCGGGTTTTGGTGTCTCGATTGAAAAAGTATTGATTAAAAGTATAATGTTGCCTTACGAAAATACGGTAGCGGTTTATAATAGAATGCGTGCGGAAAGAGATAGAATTGCCAAGAAATATATTGCAGAAGGAGAGGAAACAGCTTTGAAAATAAGAGCAGAAGCTGATAAAATATCAAGGACTGGAATAGCAAAGGCTAATAAACAGGCTACAATTATTATGGGGAAAGCTGATGCGGAGGCTATGAAAATATATGGAAAAGCCTTTAAAAAGAATTTGAATTTTTATAATTTTATTCGTTCACTTGATGTGTATAAAAAAATATTTGGAAAGAAAACGGTTATTATTCTTGATGAAAAATCACCGATTTTAAAGACTCTTTTATCAGAAATTAAAGATGAAAAAAAATAGTATTAATAAAAAAGCATTTTTTATTATATCGTTAATATTGGTGCTTTTGTTTGTCCTTACCGGAATTTATTCCATAAAGAGCGGTGAACATGCATTAATTATTCGTTTTGGGGAAATATCAAAAGAAATAACGAGTTCAGGTATTCATTTTCATTTACCCTATCCTATGGAAAAGGTTGTAAAGGTTTTTATGAGTGAGGTTAAAAAAATTTATATTGTAGATTCATTAGAAAATATTGAGCAATATGAGGACCCTAAAGAAAATAGTGTTGAAATGTTAACAGGAGATGAGAATCTAATTATGATTAATGCAATCGTAAATTTCGACATAACGAGTCTTGAGAAATACCTGTATAATGCAAAAAATCCACAAAAAATCATTGAATCTGTTGGTAAAAAATGTTTGCGATTACAGTTAGGTAAAATGAAAGTTGATGATGTATTATCGAGTGGAAAGTCACAACTTCGTTTAATATTAAAGAAGAATATGCAAAAAACTTTAAATGAATTGACAATAGGGGTAAGAATTATTTCAATAGATTTCATTGACGTTTCTCCGCCTCCGAGTGTATCTCCTTCGTTTAAGGCTGTTTCCGATACAAGAGAAAAAAAGCAGGAAATTATTAAAAGTGCAGAAGGATATGCAAATTCAATTATTCCCAAGGCAAGAGGAAAGGCAAGCTCAATATTAACTAAGGCGGAGGGTTATGCAAGAGAGGTAATAGATCATGCGAAGGGGTTTTCTAAAGCTTATTTGAGTATTTTACAAGAGTATAAAAAAAGTCCCAAGATGACAAGACGACTGAGATATCTTGAAACAATTAAATTAATATTTAGCAAGGTTAAATTCAGTATTGATCCCGATGCCTCTAAATCGGTTTATTATATAAAAAAGAATTAAGGAGAACTATGGATTTAGATAAATTAATCAGAGATGTACCGGATTTCCCAAAGAAAGGTATTGTTTTTAAAGATATAACTACCTTATTATCGGATAGAGAAGGATTCGCTTTTGCTATTGAAGTAATGAGTGAGAAATATAACGGACAGTCTATTGATAAGATAGTTGGAATTGAATCAAGAGGATTTATATTTGGTGGGGCGTTGGCTTATAAATTTCAATGTGGATTTGTACCGATAAGAAAACCCGGCAAATTACCATATGAAAGTATTAAAGAAGATTATTCGTTGGAGTATGGGACAAATACCTTAGAAATTCATACCGATGCTATAAAAGAGGGTGAACGGGTGATAATTATAGATGATTTACTCGCAACCGGTGGTACGGCTGTGGCAGCTGCAAATTTGATAAAAAGACTCAAGGGTAATATTATCGGTATAGACTTTTTAGTTGAATTGGAGTTTTTAAACGGTAGGGATAAGTTAAAAGATTATGATGTTTTCAGTTATCTTAAATATTGATATATAATGAAAGTAATAATTCTTTTTCTTGCCATAACTCAGAATTTTTTATTGATGCAACCTATTCAAAAAGCTGTGGAAACTGGCAATTTTACAAAATTATCGGATGTTTGTACAAGGATGATATCCATAAATTTTGAGAAACCTTTTTTAAAGAGTGGTTATATAAAACGAAAAAGTCTTACAAAATATTTCAATAAAAAATTTGTTAATTATAAGGTGCAAAAAACCGAATGGTCGTCGTTGAAAAATTTGGTTGGTTTGAGAAAGGATGATGATACTTATGCCGTGCAATCTTTAAATTTATATTTATTGAGCACGGAATCAGGAGAAAAAATTGTTTATAAGTTTATTTTTTTTATGGTTAGAGAGAAAGGTCTTAAGTGGAAAATATACTATCTAAGGGGCATAAGAATTTAATATTCGGTGCTTTAATATTTATTGTATTAGTTATTGTCTTATTGGCGTTTTTTTCTATTCATCATAAATCTGATATAAATTATAGTTTTAAAATAATAAAGGATAATATACATTCGGCAGAACTTTCTTTAAACATCAAGGTAAAAAAATTTATTAAAAGGGCTGTTGCAGTTAAAAAAAAATATAACGAAAAGACTCTTTTGCATTCTGACTTGAAAATGGAAGAAGCTTTGATTGAGACCGAGAATGGTATAATAAAAAATTATAAAGGTGCTATATATTATTTTAAATATACTAATTTACTAATAGGGAAATGGAAATTTATAAAACAGGATAATAATGTTTATTTTGTTTATAAGACAGGCGAAAATCGGTTTTTTGTCCGTTTTTTTTGTAATATTATTAAGAATAATTTGTTGAAAAAAATAAAAATTCCTACATTATTGAAAGAAATAAAATTTATTTCCAACGGTTCTATTAAAAAAAACAGTGTATTTTTTAATAAAATAAAGGATAAAGAAATTTATTATATTGAAAAAATCTTAAAACACACAAATAATCAATTTTTATTGTATTTAAAATTCTCTAAGAAAGATTTTTTTGTTTTTTCGAAAAGACAAGATTCGTTTTTAATTAGTTTTATAATAATTTTAATTATTTCTTTTATTTGGATACTTGGCTTTTATTTTTCTAAGACGTATACACGGTTTTTCAAAGAGAAAAAATATATACAAAAATATTTAATTTTTTTTCTGTATGTCTTTTTATTTTATCCAATAATAAATATTGCTTTTAAATTAAAAACTAATGATTTGGATATTTCAATATTGGGATTTGAATTTAGCTCGATAAATCAGGTGTTTATAATTTTATTTATTATTGTTGTTATTATGATAAAATTGACGAAGTCGTTTAAATATCATGTTGTATGGGTTATTTTAGTAAACTTTTTATTCCCTGTAATATTGTTCTTCTCCTTTTATATACTTGAGAATAGTAGTGTCTCTATAGCTGAGTTTATGTTTGAATTTGGGTATTTATCTCTTATAACTACATTGTTTTTCCTTTTTTTAATACTCTATATTTTGCTTAGGGAATTTGATTTAAACAATAGCATTAATAAAAAAGTAATATTTATAATTGTTCAGATTTTATCTTTTGTTGTTTATGTGTTTATTTTAAAATTAAATCCGAGTCTCTCATTATTATTCATATTATCAATTTCTTCTTTTATTTTTTTGAAGACACATAATGTTTTAAGACAAATTATATATGTATTTATTGTTGCGACATTAATTACCATGATTGTTAATATGAGTTTTTCTTATTTAAAAAAACAATTTGTGAGCTCAAATCTTAAAAAGATATTTTTAAATCAGGAAAATTACAGTAAACTTGTTATAGGTGAAATTATTGAAGAGTTAGAATTATCGGGGATTGGATTAACGGCATTTTTTGATGAAAATAATAAAAATAAAATCGATGATGTATTATTGAATATTTGGAACCACAGTCTTGCCTCTAAAGAAGAGATAGCATCAGGTATATACGTTTTGGATAATAATAAAAAAATATTAAATCAATTTTCTTATAAAATCCCTTATCTTAAATTAGAACCAACCATAGAGCTTCCTGTTTGGACTACAGAAGAAGCTGATGGTCTCTTATACGGTAAGGAACTGTCAGTATCATTTGGAGCAATCAATGTTAGTGATGATAGCAAACAATTAGGTTATATTGTAATACAGGTGTTGAATTCGCCTCAAATGATTCTAAGAAACAGCGGATTAACAATTTTTTCATTGGATAAAAAGTTAAAAAAAGCTAAATTAAATTATTTGAAAATTAAAAATTATAAAATCGTTGAGAATCCTTTAAACATTAACCTAAAAGATATTGTTGAAATATCAAAAACTAAGGACGAGTGGTTTGAATTCACCTTCATGGAAAACAAATATGATGGTTATAGATTTATATCTGGAGATAATAGTATAATTATTTTTTCACCTCAAAAAAATATGATTGAATGGATTGCTGAAATAATCAAAATATCAAGTTTGCTTTTAATTCTTCTTACCTTTATATCATTTAATAAGATAAAACGTGAGAAATTGAGACTTTTATACTATTCATTGTCGGGGCGTATTTTTGTTATTTTAACCCTTATATCAATACTAAGTATTATCTTATTTTCAATATTTACAATAAATTATTATAGCAGAACTGTACAAAGAGGTTTTAGAGATAGAATACTTAAAAACGGGAGAATTGCTCAAAATCTTATAGGACAATTATTGTCAGATACAAGAGAATTAGCACAAGAGGATGTTTTTTTAGTGTCAAATATTATTAATAATGATATTCATGTTTTTTTAGAAAATGAATTACTCTTTTCCTCAAATTTTAAAGAAACTTATAATTTAAAAATCCCCAAGCACATTCATTCTAATACAATTGAAATGTTCGGAAGTGAGAAGCAGAGCTATTATATAGAAGATAAACAAGATAGCTTTAATCTATATTTTAAAGTTTATAATTATATTTTTTGTATAAATTATTTTTTTAGCGAGGAAGATTATAATTTTGGAAAACATAGGGGTATTGATTTTATTATTTCTTTGTTCTTTTTTTTCCTGTTAGGTTCGTTAATAATTGTAGCTTTTGTTAGAAATAAAATTATGGCACCTATATTGTTTTTGAATAAAAAAATGTCTGACGTAGAAAGGGGAAGTCTTGATGTAATTAAGAGAAAGCCAAAAGAAATTGAACTTAAACGTTTATATAGTGGTTTTAATTCGATGGTTATGGGAATAGATGAACAAAAAAAGAATGTTTCGGATATTGCACGAATGAAAACTATTATTAAATTAGGACGCAGAGTTGCACACGAGGTCAAAAACCCATTAACGCCAATACAACTCTCGGCTGAACAGATTTTAAAATCGATTGATGATAAAAAAAAAAATTATGATGAATTGATTAGAAAATCTGTCCGATATATTATAAGTGAGGCTGATCATTTAAAAAAAGTTTCATACGGTTTTTTAGATTTGTCTCATATTGATGATATTGACAAAAAAACTACTGATTTAATTGTGTTAATTAAAGATCAGGTAGTTTTCTTTATACAGTCCTATCCTTCAATACATTTTGAACTTATAGAGAACTTTGATGAAATTAAACTGAATATTGACGACTTGAAGATAAGACAATTATTGAAAAATGTAATAATTAATGCAATAGAAGCAATTGATAAGGATAATGGCAAAATAAAAATAACAGTTGCAAAAAACACGGAATTTGTTATTATAAATATATCCGATAATGGAGTTGGAATAGCTGTATCGGATATCAATCTATTATTTGAAGAAGATTATTCAACAAAGGATATTGGTACGGGAATAGGATTATTTGTAGCAAAAAGAATAGTTGAATTACATAAAGGTAAAATTGAAATTAATTCGGGGCAAAGTAACGGGACTACTGTTACGATTTCTTTACCGTTAACAGATGATGCTTAAAATATATAATAAATACAATCCTGTTAAAACGGGAGATAAGGTAGGAATATTTTTACCATCTTCTCCTATAAAAGAGCCTTTTAGAACCAATGGTATAAGGTGGTTGGAGAAAGCAGGGCTAATACCTGTTGAGTGTAAAAATATATTTAATTCAATAGGATATATTGCTAAAGAAAAAGAAGACATTTTAAATGACATTAAATTTTTTTTAGAGGATAAAGATATTAAAATTATATGGGCGGCAAGAGGCGGATATGGTTCCAATTATTTGTTATCGGGACTTAAACCGTTAATTAAAAATGTAAAAATATCATCTGAAAAAATTATTATAGGGAGTTCTGACGTAAGTTATCTTCTATGGGGGCTATTAGATGTTTCTAAAATCAAGGTGTTTTATGGTCCTATGCTGTACTCCGCAATTGCAGAATCAAAATTTAATGAATATCAATTAAATCAAATTTTATTTTCCAATCAAGATGAGATAGAATTTAAGGGAGATGTCTTAATACATGGTAAATGCGAAGGTATTATCACAGGAGGCTGTCTCTCTAATTTTGTGTCACTGATAGGGACAGATTATATGCCGAAAGTAAAAAATAGAGTGTTATTATTGGAAGATATAGATGAACGACCTTACAGTTTAGACAGGATGTTTTGGCAAATAGAAAATGCAGGAGTTCTAAATAACATAAATGGGCTTATACTGGGCGAATTTCCCGAATGTTTTATTGATGAAAAAGAAAAAGAGAACTTTTATTCAAGATTGAAAATAAAAATTAAACCATATGGTATTCCCGTAATAATTAATATACCTGTAGGGCATTCACAAAGAACAATTACAATACCTCTTGGCGTAAACATATTAATTGATACAAATAAAACATAGTCTCATTATTTTGCAATGAAGACGATTCCAATATCCAATCAGAATATACGGTCAGAAATGAATTCGCCTCTACATCTTTTTGAATTTTTATAGTACAATGCTCTATGCATTTTATTGAATTTACATTTTTTAATTCTGTTGGACAACTTCTAACTGTGGCTGTATTGGTATTATTTGCTCAATTTATTTATTCTGCAATCGGATTTGGCTCGGGTATGATAGCTATATCCATATATGCAATACTGTATGGTCAAATTGATGTATTTGTTCCTTTTTTCTTACTTCTATGTTTTCCCGTTGAATTATTCATATCGTATAAGGAAAGGAAGAAAATAGACTATAAAGAAATATTTTGGCTTTCACTCTTTGTTACGCCTCCGCTTATATTGGGTGTTTATCTATTAAAAAATTTTTCAGGTAACGGTATTGTTTATTTATTGGGGATTATTATTGCCGTACTTGCTGTCTTTTATCTTTTTTTTGAGGAAAGGTTGCGTTTTACATTTAAAAGTAAATTATGGTTGCCTATGTTTGGTGCAATATCCGGTATATTAGGTTCTTTATTTGGTATTGCCGGTCCTCCTCTTATAATTTATTTTAAGACTAAGCGAGTCAATAAATCTTATTTTAGGGTAATCTTGATGAGTATATTTTTACTTATGAGTGTTCTAAGAATCATATCGTACTCTTGTTTTGGTTTGTTTACCGAAAGGATGTTTATTAGTCTATTGCCCATAATGCCGTTTTCATTATTAGGCTTGTTTTTAGGGAATATGGCTCATCATAAAATTTCCGAAAGTTTTTTTAAAAAATTAACTTCAATAGTTTTGTTAATAAGTGGTGTAATACTTATATTTAAGGGGTAAATATGATTATAAGCGGAGTAGATAAGATTGAAAAAATATTTGTATCAGGTTTGAATAAAAAAAATATTGTATTAATTACAGGTAGTTCAAATGTTGATAGTTCAGGTAGTCCCGTATATTTGGAAGTTAAAAAATTTGCCGGTAATAATTTAAAATCAATATGGTCGCTACAGCATGGCTTTTTTGTTGATAAACAGGATAATATGGTTTTTTCCGAGCCATTTTATTGGCAAGAACTTGATATAAATGTCCGTAGTTTATACGGAGAGAGTTTAATTCCTCAAAAAAATTGGATTGACGGAATTGATGCAATTTTAATTGATATATTTGATATTGGTACAAGAGTTTATACCTTTGTTAATCATATTGTTAAGATTATGAAGTTTTTTTCAGGTGATGATGTAGAATTTATAATTCTTGATAGACCTAATCCTCTTGGCGGTAATATTGTCGAGGGAAATATTGCAGAAAAAAAATATTTTAGTATTGTAGGCGATTTACCGGTTCCAATGAGGCATAGTTTGACTGTTGGTGAGTATTTAATCTATGCAAAAGATTATTATAAGATTGATATAGAGCTTGACATAATAAAGATTGAGAATTGGAAAAGAGAATTGTATGAGCCACTATGGACATACCCTTCTCCGAATATGCCGAGTTATAATACGGCTCTTGCTTATCCCGGAGCTGTAATGCTCGAAGGTACAAACTTATCGGAGGGTAGGGGGACAACTCGTCCCTTTGAGTTTGTCGGAGCACCATTTTTAAATGCAATACAAATGGTAAATCATATGAATACATTAAACTTAAACGGTGTTCGTTTTATTCCGATTTTCTTTAAACCCGAATTTTCAAAATTTGCAAATATGATATGTGATGGTATCTATATTTATGTTATAGATGTAGAAAATTTTAGAAGTTTTGAGGTTTATTATGAAATTATTAGATTTGCGTACCATATGTATCCTGATAAGTTTGAATGGAAAAATCCGCCATATGAGTATGAGTATAAGAGACTTCCTATTGATATGATTTCGGCATCAGTGTTTATCAGAGAAAATATTGAAAATAATATTTCTTATAGTGAAATAAGAGAAGATATTGATAATAACGGCAATAAATATTTAAATAGCGTAAAACCGTTTTTACTGTATTAAAAATCTGATTTTTTATCGAAATGTGTAATAGATAAATGGTAAATTAATTACAAGCTCCGGGGGTTCTTAAGTTCTCAATTATCAGGGGACCGTTATTTATGTAAACCAATTTATTCATTGCCGGAGTTCCTACGCTCATATATCTCACTCCTATGGGAATTGCCGTTTGGACATTATAGTGAGGCGAATTAAGAAGCGTATTAACCGGAATTGTGGAAATAACGGAATTGACTGCAGGATAGTAAAATCTAATGCCGGTAAATGAAGCAGCAGCTCCGCATTGGTCAAGTGTATTACCGGAAATCATTGAAAATCCATCCTCTAATCTTATGGATATTGAAACATCATCGCTATTTCCGCTGACGCCATCTTGTCCGGCTGACCAAATTGTTGCAATTATAGGGTTTAAAGATTGAAAGACGGGTGTATTACCCTGCCAATTATTTGTATAATAGTAGTTTTTACCCCACGGGTCTTTAATGTCGCTGACATAGGGACCACGCCAACCAAACCAGACATAGGATGATTGTTGCCATAAGGGCATTGAACCTCGTGAAATTAAGTCTGTTAAGCTAAGGGGCAACCGACCTAAGTCTCCGACAAAGCCGAAACTGCTTCTTATTCCACCCTCAATAAGTGTAGAATCGCCTATTATAGCCTGTTTTAATATTTTTAATTCATCATTGCAGACATCGTATCTTTTTTGTGTTATATAGTTGACTGCTAAAGGTGTGATTAGTGACGCAAGTATTGCAATTATTGCAATAACAATAATCATCTCTAACATTGAAAAACCTTTTCTCTTGTCTGTCATAATATTCTCTTATTTTAAATATTCAAAGATATCATCAGAATTCACCTGTGGGTCAGAACTACCGTTTAATGGGACTGAAATAGTTTTATCTTTGCCTGCACTGAGAACCCATACTCTTCTGTTATTTATATTGAACGCAATGGAATTTACAAGGTATGTACTCCCCCAGGGATCGGCTTTAATCTTACCTAAATAGGGACCGTTCCAAACAGGTGTTCCGTCCTTTGAAGGTCCCTTTGTATAATTATTTGTATTATCTATGAGATTATATCTTAATGATAGTTTTCTATTTGTTGAAGTTTCCCATGAGGAGCCTGTTAGTCTGTTACCGCTGCCGTATAATAAATTATTAAATGTGTTGGTATTATCAAAAACCGGCCACTTCCCAAGATCATAACGGAATTTAACTATGGCATCTTTTACAGCTACAACATCAGACTTTGCCTTTGTAAATCTTGCTGATTTTATATTATTTGATATTAGCGGAATGAGAATTGCAGATAGAATAGCAACGACGGATAGAGTTACAACTACCTCAATAAGTGTAAAACCTTTAGCCATTTTTATGTCATTCATAAATTACTCCTTTACTATAAACAGACAAATGCAAATAAAAAAAGTTCGATGTTTACTCTAAATTTCATTCCAAACTATAGCTCTTGAACAAAAACTATGAAAAATTCAGGTTTGAAAATTATGACTGTTTATTGTTTATGACTGTCTAAGAAAGAAAAAGGCTTAGATATTAGTTATTAACTATTTTCTAAGCCTTTTTGAAATATTATTTATTTTTTTCTGCGTATTCTCGTCCTGCTCTTAAACAATCAAGGTTTTTTTCTACAACACTTTCGCCTTTTCTGCCAAAAACAGCCCTAATACCCTCTTCCATTTTTTCAAATGGAATATCAATAAATACAGATGATGCACCTGCAATTACCATATTCATTCCTCTCTGATTACCAAGCTCTTTTGCCATCTCATCGGCATTGAGATATATTTTATTGGGAAGGCTTTTTATTGTATCTTCAATCTTATTCTCTTCGGGATAATTCGGGATATTGATAAATGGAGTTGAATTTGTAATAAGCCAT
>CAYOTE010000025.1:0-16732 GCA_964406785.1 uncultured Clostridia bacterium | reverse complement strand
AAGAAATAATACTGGCAATAGCAAAAAAAGACGAAATACTTAAAATTTACCAACCTTTCATTGTCTTTAATTAATATCTAAAATTTTAATAGCTATTCATCTCTTAAAACCAATAACACGGAATGTGAAAGTTCCCCCCTTAGGGCTTTTCCACAAATTCTATTAGATGTCTTTAAAGATATTTTCCTTGAAACTTGATATATTTGACTTTCAACTGTCTTAAATACTACCTATATGATTACCAAATTCAAAAAGTACAGACTTTACAAAAAAAGCAATTCTCATCTTTTGTGTCTGGCACGAAAAGTGGGGAATGGCTTTAATTGTTTTTAAACTGTTTTTTGATGAAAGTGTGTGGTATTTATGCTAAAATAATTGATGGTTGAGGAACGAAAATATATTGGTGGGCAAAAAGATTTATTAGACAAAAAAAAAGGTGCCGTTAGGAAATACAGAGACCTTTTTATTGGCGAAACCTCATTTTTTTATTTTATTAAATATGAAATAATAATAACTCTTTTTTCTAATATTCCCGGAGCTTTGGGCTTTGTTTTGAGAAAGTATTTTTTTAAAAAATTATTTAAAAAGATTGGAAGTGGTGTTGTTTTCGGTAAAAATATGACGATAAGGCATCCTCAAAAAATTATTATTGGTGATAATGTTGTTTTTGACGATAACTCCGTAATTGATGCAAAGGGTGAGACAAACAGGGGAATTGTTTTTGGCAATAATATACTTATTGGACGAGGAACAACCGTCTCTTGCAAGGGTGGAAATATTAGTATTGGTAATTATACAAATATAGGTCCCTTAAATACAATTATATCCGAAACAGAGATTAGTATTGGTGAGTATGTTTTTACGGCTGGTCATATGTATATGATTGCAGGCGGAAATCATACTTTTGACAGAAAAGATATTCCCATATGGAAGCAACCTTCCATATCCAAGGGCGGTATTATTCTTGAAGACGATATATGGATTGGGGCTTCTGCAACAATTTTGGATGGTGTTAAAATAAGAAAGGGCTCTATAATCGGGGCTGCAACTCTTGTACACAGAAAGATGCCCGCATACTCTGTGGCAGTTGGAGTACCTGCTCAAATAATAAAAAAAAGATAAATTGGAGATTTATATGAAACGAGATATATCAGAATATAGTGAAAAAAATTATGATATGATAATAATTGGTGGTGGTATATATGGAATTATGCTTGCCTTGGAAGGAACAAGAAGAAAATTAAAAACATTATTATTGGAAAAAAATGATTTTTGTGGTAATACAAGCTTAAACCATTTAAGAACTGTTCACGGTGGATTGAGATATCTACAATCGGCAGATCTTCCAAGATTTTTTGAATCGGTTAAGGAGAGAAAGTGGTTTTTAAAATATTTCCCCGAGTACGTCAATACCATGTCATGTTTGATGCCCCTTTATGGAAAAGGTTTGCATAGAAATTTTATTTTAAGAATGGCATTATTATTAAATGATGTATTGTCAATAACAAAAAATACAGGTGTACCTGCAAAAAACAAATTCCAAATGGGTAAGATTATATCGAAAAAGGATATTAAGAATATGTATCCCAAGGTAGATATCGAGGGACTTACAGGCGTTGCCCAGTGGTTTGATGCAAGTATGCCGGAGCCTCAAAGACTTTATATGAAAATTATTAATAAACTTGAAGAATTAGGTTCGGTCAATTTGAATTATGTAAAGGTTACGGGTTTAAAGAAGAGTGCAGATAATAAAAAAGTCGAAGGAGTTATCGCAAAAGATATTATTTCGGGAAAGGAAGTTGGCTTTAATTCACCGATAGTTATTAATGCGGCAGGACCGGACAGCAGGGAAATATCTTCTTTTTTTGACAAGGATTATCCTGAATTATTTGTTAAAAGACTCTTATTATGGAATATAATGTTTGATAAAGAATCTTTATCAAAAAGTGCAATAGCCTTAAATCCTGTAAAGGGTGGCGGACATACGTATTTTTCACATCCTTTAAAGAATCGTTTCATGGTTGGAACCGGTGAAATTATTGTAGAAAAGGGTAAAGATGAATTAAAGGTTCCCGAAAAAGAAATGAATAAATTTATTGATGATTTGAATAAGGCTGTTCCCGAATTAAATTTAACTATAAAGGATGTTCAAAGAGTATATTCAGGAGTTATACCTGCTTCTAAAAACGAGAAATTATCGAAACGAGAGACAATAATAAATCATTTTGAAAACGGTGGACCTCAAGGATTATACAGCCTTGCCGGAATAAAATTTACGACCTCAAGGCTTGTTGCCGAAAAAACCATAAAAAAAATAATTACCGATAAGGGTGGTATTTCTTACGATAATATATTCCCGAAAACCGATAGTAAAGATGCCTTTTTTCCATATGATTGGATGCCAAAGAATGAAGAGGATTTAAAACCATTGGTAGATATTATAAAAAAAGAAAAGGTTTTTCATCTTAGCGATCTTATATTGAGGCGAACATCTCTTGGTGATAATCCTAAAAATGCCATAGAAATTTTACCTAAGATAAAACATCTATTTGACTTCACAGAAGACGAGTGGCAAGGTGAAATCAATAAATTAAAAGGTGAAATTAATATTTGTTACGATGTTGTTTAGTCTATATTTGCACCTAAAATTTTAGGTTGCATATAGCCTTTGATTTAAGTATAATTTTCAATGGAAATAAAAAAAAAAATAACTCTTATAAGACATGGTGCAACAGAGTATAATGACAATAATATTATGCAGGGGAGTCTTGATTTGCCTCTTAGCAAGAATGGTATTTTGCAGGCTGAACGTTTAAACGAGGCTTTAGCTGATAAAGAGTTTGATATTATATATCACTCGCCACTGTCAAGAGCCTATCAAACGGCAAGTATTGTCAATAAAAATCATAACTTAAAATACATACAAATAGACTGTTTTAAAGAAATTAATATCGGAGAATGGGAAGACAAGAAATTTTCTGATGTTTTTACCGAGAAGAATGAAGTGTATAAGAAATGGATTATGGATGCCAATACTGAAATCCCCGGTGGAGAGAGTTATGCCAATGTACAAAGCAGAGTTCGTGAAGGTGTAATGACTATTTTAAACTCTGAATATAAAAATATTTTGATTTTTGGTCACGTAGCTGTAAACAGGGGAATACTCGGAAATCTTTTAAATATAGGACCGGACTTATCAAGGAAATTCAAATTAAATAATTGTGGATATTCTACCTTTTTAATTTATGAAAATAGATTTGATAACACGGAGAATACTATCGGAAATAATTTTGTAATGGTGGAAAACTGGAATGTTTCGACTCACTTATCGGGCGTGTTGAACGAATATTGAAATAATACTGAAAGATAATAATTAAGGGAGATAATAATGAAGTTTATTCAGGAAAAAATAAAGCAGGAGCTTGTACAATTATTAAAGGGCAAGTATGATATTAATGCGGATGATATTGAATTTTCAATTCCGCCTAATAGAAAGTTTGGTGATATATCAACAACAATACCATTTGTTTTGGCAAAAAAATATAGGCAAAAACCGTTTTTAATAGGCAATGAGATAATTGAGATGATTTCCGGTAAATTTGAATTTATTAATGATATAAAGCTTGCAAATGGTGGGTTCATTAATTTTTATTTAGACAGAACTATGTTTTTAAAGTCTGTTTTTGAAAATATGAATAGAAAAACGGTTAAAAATAATAAAAAGACCATTGTTGAACATACAAGTATAAATCCTAATAAATCAGCACATATAGGGCATTTGAGAAACTCATGCTTAGGCGATACTCTCGGAAGAGCCCTGCGTTTTGTGGGTGATGATGTTGAAATACAAAATTATCTTGATGATACGGGAATTCAAGTTGCAGATGTTGTCTGGGGTGTTTTATATCATAAAAAACAATCTTTAGACGACATTAAGAGTGTTGACAACCTGTCGTCCTATCTTTGGGAGCTTTATACGGAGGTACATAGGCTTGACGATAAAGACGGGGCAATACTTGAACAAAAAAAAGAAGTTCATCGTAAGATTGAAGATAAAATTAATCCCGAATATGAGATGAGTGATTATATATCCAAGAATGTTACCTTAAATCATATAGAGGTGATGGATAAGCTTGGAATAAGGTATGACTTACTTATCAAGGAGAGTGATATAATATCCTTGGACTTTTTTTCGGAGGCATCAAACTTATTAAAAAAGAGAGGCATAATGTATTTATCCGAAGATCCGGCAAAAGAGAATTGTTGGGTTATAAGGTATAAAAAAGAAAATATTGAAAAAATAGTCATAAGGTCAAACGGGACAATTACCTATATTGGTAAGGATGTTGCCTATACCTTATGGAAAACAGGCTATTTTAAGAAGGATTTCTTTTACAGGGACTTTTATAAATATGCCGATTCAAAGACAATATATATATCCGAGGATAGGGAGACAAAGTCCCAGTTACAAGTAAATAATTTTGGTAAGGCTGATATGGTGTATAATGTTATAGATACAAGACAATCATATTTACAAAATATTATTTCACAAATTTTAGAAGACTTATCAGAAGAAAAAAAGGTAAGAAATTTCAGCCACTTTTCTTATGAGATGGTTGCTCTTACACAAAAATGTGCAAAGGAAATGGGATTTGATATTTCAGATGAGCAAAAACAAAAGAGTTTTATCGAGGTTTCAGGCAGGAAGGGTATTGCCATAAAAGCCGATGATTTAATAGAGAGAATGAAGGACAAGGCATACGTCGAGGTAAAAAAAAGAAATTCCGAACTTGAAGAAAATGAATTGAAATTAATTGCCGAAAAAATCGCAATAGGAGCATTAAGATATTTTATGATAAGATATAATTCAAATACGGTAATTGCCTTTGACTTTGATGAAGTATTAGCCTTTGAGGGTGATACGGGACCTTATTTGCAATATAGTCTCGTGAGGTTAAACTCAATTTTAAATAAGCTCGGTAATACGGATATTATTGTCAATGAATTGGAGCTTAATATATTGGGAGAAAATGAACAGTCTGATTATTATAATCATTTACTCAATCTTTCACTTCTCGATAATCAGGTGCATTTTGCCGTAAATAGTGATGAAATTTCATTAATTCCCAACTATACATATTCAATTTGCCAAAAGTTTAATAACTATTATCATAAGTATTCGATAATATCGGAAAAAGATATAAATATTAAAAATATGAGAATAGCTCTTTTAATGATAACAAAGAATCGTTTGGAAAAACTTTTTTCAATTATGGGAATTCCAATTCCTAAAAGAATGTAATAGATTGTTCATTAGTATAAAGTCTCGCTTGCTTGATACAAAATAAAATAGTTATTGTCCATTTATAAAACAGTTAGTCTTTTTCTTGATAATTTAGCAAGATAGGAGTTTGGTGCAATTTTTGAACATTCTTTATAACCTTTTATTGCGTTTAATTTGTTTCCGATTATTTCCATAGTTTTAGCATAAATATAGTACTCGTAAAACATCCATATTCTGGTACTAAAATTCCCTTTAGCATATATTTTTAATTTTTTGAGACTTCGAATTGATAAGGTTTCAGCCTCTTTATGTCTTCCTGATTTAGCAATAAGATATGATAATGATAATTCAGCGAGATGGTTATATTGATGTGAGTATTTTAAAATATCTTCTAAAAAAAATTTAGCTCTTTTTAAATTTGAGTTATTTAATATATATATTTTAGAACACATTAAGCGATATTGGACATCTGTAATTTCAGTTCTCTTATGTTTAAGACCTTCATTAATTAACTTCTCAGCATCTACCAGTTTGCCGTTATAAAGAGAGATAAGAGGTAATAAACTGTATTTTAAATGTTCGGAGTTTTTTATTGCTTTTGCAATATCTTCTTCGGCTTTTGCTTGAAGACCGGCTGACAGGTACATAAAAATTCTAAATATTTTAGTTCCGTTGGGTAAACCGCCAAAATCTTCTATACTTGAAAACATTTTCTTCTGCAAATCTATTGAGCCAAGGGGGTTGCCTATTAAAAAGGATATCTGGCTTAAACGTCCGGCTATTCTTGAATTATCAGGGTAAAAATTAAGCCCTTTAAATAATGATAATTGAGCTTTTTTATATTTTCTATTACATATTTCATTATCACCCTTATAGTAATATAATGCGGAGTTCAAATATGGATTTTCAAATTTCATATCTATCAGTTGTTTAATAAGTCTTCCAGCCTTCAGATAATTTTTATATAGCTTTTGTTCTTTATAGAAGGTGTTAAATATAATGTTAAATTTTTTTATTTTTTTTAATGAATCAAAATATGTTTTTTTTATTTCGTTTTTGGTTTCTGTGATTTTATAATCTTTACTTATGGTAAATCTTTCACCTGATTTATTGCTAATAAAGTTAACTATACCTTTCGTTTTCCAATTATTATCAATTATTTCCAGATTTTTTGGGAGAAAGAAGGAATAACCTCTATAATGTTTGGTTGTAAATTCCGAAAGAGTTGGTATTCTAAACACATCATTATTACGAAATGATATTTCCGAGAATATATTCAAATCGGAGATAAGACTGGCATTCCCGAAGACTGTAAATGACAGAAAGTCTTTATTATAATGGGTAATTGTATAATCAAAAGCTCCGGGATTTGTATAAACTATCGGTATGTTATCTTTAAAGTAAATTAAAGCGTGTGGATACATGTCTAAACTATTACCAACATATAGCAAAATGTCTTTGTGTTTATCCATATTATAATCTACATCATCTTTTATTTTGATGACTTTATATAATTTAGCCAATCCATAACTCTGAAGTTTAAAAAAGTCTGAAAATGATTTTTTAGACTTTATTGCACCCTTCATACTTAATTCTACTATTTTATTATCAGCTTTTGTAGAATTAATGGAAGCCGTAATAGGTAAAATTATATTTTTATCGCTTTTCAACAGGCAAAATATGATGTGTTGTTTTTTGTGTGGTATTGTATTATTTTGGTCTCTTACGGGCATTATAAAAGCTTTTATTACTGAATCCGGTGAAAAATCTATTTTCCAAATAACTTTTTTGAAATTATTCATCGCTATAAGAGTACCTTTATTGGATTCAAATTGTGTTATTTTTTTTGAACCGTATGTTGAAAAATATGCAAAAATCAAAGATATTAATACAAATAAAACAACGAGTAACGTATGGTATCTTTTTTTACTTGAAATAGATGCCAATTTTGTCGAAAATTTCACATTTTCGTTCTTTAAAATTTCAATGATCTTGTCGATGTCACCTATACGATTTTTCTTTTCTCTTTCAAGCATTTTTCCGATTATGTATTGTGCATACGTAGGGAGATCTTTTTTAAATTGAGATATTTTTTTAGGTTCTACTGTAATATACTTTACAAGTAATTCCATAGTTGATGATGAATCAAACGGGTGTTGCCCCGAAAGAGCTTTAAATATAATTAATCCTACCTGATAGATATCCGATTTGGTATCTAAAGGTTCACCTTTTACCTGTTCCGGTGATATGAATTCAGCTGTTCCGGCAAATTCTTCGGTTGCAGAAGTTCTTTCTGTATCGGTAATTTCCTTGGCTAAACCAAAATCAACAATTTTAATATTACCGTTCTTAAGAATCATAATATTACCGGGTTTTAAGTCTCTGTGAATAATATTATTTATATGCAATAATTTTAATCCCTTTAATATTTCTATCAGTATTGGCTTAAATTCATCCCATTCGTATGTTTTTTTTTCTATAATATCTGACAGAGGAATTCCGTCAATAAATTCCATAACAAGAAAAATTACATCATAGTATTTTTCCATTGAATAAATTTTAACTATTCTATCGTCTGTTATTTTTCTTGAAATATTAATTTCTCGTTTAATACGATGAAATTTATCTGAACTTCTTGTTATTATAGGATCAAGAAATTTAAGTGCGACTTCCGTATTTAATATACTGTCATAGCACTTATAAACAACACCGTACCCACCTTTCCCAAGATATTCTAAGACTTTATATCTACCGATAAAAGTGTTTCTTTCCATATTACAAATTTTTCCGTACATGAATATAAGTTCCGATGAATCGTGGCGTGTTTTATTATACAAAAGTTTATTCTTTAAAGTATCCATTTTAATTGCCAATTATATAGTATTTATTTGAAAATGAAAAGCAAAACCTAAAGTTTTAATCAAAACTTATTAAAATCCTAAAATTTTAACCAAAATCCACTGCAATGCTCAATAAACTCATTCTAATTGCGTTAAACTCAATCATAAGCTCAATCATGTTCATTTCAAAATACTGTGCAGTTTCATTTGTCTCAATCGCTTAACTTATTATAATAGACTCCCCCTGACATTTTGCTACAATTTTGATGGAAAATTCAGGCAAAAGTCCGGGTTTTAAGATAATAACGCACATTTTTAACTGAAATTGACCAATCTTTTAAAAATTATTATTTAGCAATAATTTAATGCTTCCTGTGCAATATCCTTAAGTGAAAGTACTTTATTAATGCCACCGAGTTTTATAGCTTCGTTTGGCATACCAAAAACAATACAACTCTTTTCATCCTGTGCTATTGTATATGCTCCCGCTTCTTTCATCTCAAGCATTCCCTTTGCTCCGTCATCTCCCATTCCCGTCATAATTATTCCGATTGCATTTTTCCCGGCATATCTTGCGGCAGACCTGAAAAGAACGTCTACGGAGGGTCGGTGTCTTGAGACAAGAGGTCCTGCTTTTATTTGTACATAATATCTTGCTCCGCTTCTTTTAAGTAACATATGCTTATTACCCGGAGCTATAAGTGCTTGCCCCGGAATTACCGTATCGTTATCGGATGCTTCTTTTACCGTAATTTTACATAAAGTGTTTATTCTGTTTGCAAAGGCTTTGGTGAAATTCTCAGGCATATGTTGTACTATTACAATTCCCGGTGCATCCAAAGGCATAGATTCAAGAAAAATTCTTATAGCTTCGGTCCCTCCTGTTGAAGCTCCGACAATAAGTAGCTTTTCCGTTGTTTTTATCATTGAATTTGATGTAGCTCTTGGTATGATAGCATCTGCTGAGAGTTTTTTGTCGAGGGCACTTCTTGTAAGAGACAATTTTTTTACATTGACTTTGGATGCTGCCTTTACAGTATCGCAAATCATTATCTTAGATTCTTCAAAAAAAGTTTTTGTCCCTATCTTCGGTTTCTCAATTATTTCAACAGCACCGTATTCAATGGTCTTAAATGTTGTCTCTGAACCCTTTTCAGCAAGACTTGAACATATGACAACAGGAATGGGAAATTGTGTCATTATTTTTTTTAAAAAGGTGATCCCGTCCATACGGGGCATCTCTATGTCTAATGTTATTACATCGGGTGTAATTGTTTCCAACTTTTCAGCGGCATTAAAAGGGTCGAACGCAGTTCCTATTACTTCAATTGCAGGATCTGAAGCCAGAAGCCTACTAAGTGTTTGCCGAACACTTGCAGAATCATCAATTATAAAAACTTTTACTTTTTTCATTCTTTATACTTAAATTACCTTCTTATAAATTGTAGGCTTTATCTGTTCAAACGGAATATCAAAACCGTTTATTGTTTCAGAATGTCCAATAAATAAATAACCTCCAGCTCTCATAGCTTTGTAAATTTTCAAAAGAATTGAATATTGTGTTTGCTTTTCAAAATAGATTTGAACATTTCTAAAAAACACTATATCAATTGGTTCTCGCATACCATAATTAGAATCAAGAAAGTTTAAACGTCTAAATTTTATTAACGTTCTTAATTCAGGAACAATTCGTACAAGTTTTTTTGATGAGTCCTTACTTCTCATTATGTATTTTTTTTTAATGTTTTCAGGGACGGGTGCAATTTTATTTTCGTGATATACAGCTCTTTTAGCATTTTCAAGAACCCTCGAAGATAGATCTGTTGCCAATATCATGTATTGCAAACTTAAGCCGGGGACTCTTTCTCTAAATTCATTGAGTACCATTGCGAGTGTATAGGGCTCTTCTCCTGTTGAACAACCGGCACTCCAAATCATTAGTTTTTTATTAATACCCAATCCTTGTCCGGTAATCATTTCAGGCAGAATTGATTTAACTAAAAAGTCAAAATGATCGGATTCTCTAAAAAAGTCTGTCTTATTTGTTGTTACCATATCAAGCATATTTATTAACTCATCTTTCATACCTGCTTTTGAAAAAAGATAATTACAGTACTGTGTAAAATCTGATAATTGTAGCACCTTAAGTCTTTTTCTTAATCTTGCTTCAAGCATATCTTTCTTAGAAACAGGCATCTTAATACCGTATTCGCCCTCAATAAGTTTTTGAAGTTTTAAAAAGTCCTTTTCCTTTAGCTTTTCTTTATATATAGTATTTAAATTGGCAAATGTATGCATAGTTATCCTGTTTTTTTGACTTCTTTAGATTTCTTCAATTCTGCATTTTTAATTAATTTAAGAACATCTAAGATTAGGGCGATTGTACCGTCTCCGAGTATTGTAGCACCTGAGATACCCTCGATATTTTTATATATGGAGCCAAGTGATTTTATTACGGTTTGATGTTCTCCAATGACTTTATCAACGACAAAGCCAACCCTTTCTCCATCAATATTAGTTATTGTAACCTGTTCTAATTCAGGAATATTATCATTCAAATTAAAATTTTTTCTTAAGTTTATGTATGGAATAAGTTCTCCTCTGCGCTTTACAAAATGTCTTCCGTTTGCCATTGATATTTCACTGTGTTTTATTTCAATACATTCCTCAACTGTGGATAATGGTAAAACAAATTTATTCTTTCCGATAGACACAAGCAAGCCATCGATAATGGCAAGAGTAAGAGGGATTTTGAGCTTTATCACTGTGCCTTTTCCCGATTGACTTTCGACATCAATTATACCTCTTAATTGATTGATGCTTTTTTTTACAACATCCATGCCAACTCCTCGTCCCGAAACATCGGTTACCTCTTGAGCTGTTGAAAAACCCGGCTCAAAAATCAATGCACTAATCTCTTTAGATGATAATTTTTTATCAGCCGATATTAATCCCTTGCTTATAGCTTTGTTTTTGATTTTTTCAATATCTAATCCTGCACCGTCATCAGAAACTTGAACAATTACATTCGCACCAGAATGAAATGCGGATAAATTAATTATGCCTTGTTTTGGTTTTCCTATTTGCTCCCTTTTATTTGGCTCTTCAATTCCGTGATCAATACAATTTCTTATAATATGGGTTAGCGGATCACCTAATTTTTCAATTACGGTTTTATCTAACTCTGTCTCTCCTCCAACGGTTGTTAATTCAATATCTTTGTTGAGATTTGTTGATAAGTCTCTGACTAAGCGTTTAAAACGACCGAAAGTACTGCCAAAGGGCAACATCCTCATTTCCATGGTATTATCTCTAAGTTCCCAAATTAATCTTTCAATATCTTCTGATAAACTTAATAATTCCGTATCATCTATGTTTGTACTTATTTGTGCCAATCTTGCCTGAGTCGTAACAAGCTCGCCAACTAAATTGACAAGCTTATCTACTTTAAATGAAGATACTCTAAGTGTTGCCGTCACAGTTTGTTCTGTCCTTGCCTTTCTGATTTCTCTTATATGTTTTTGCTCCATTAGGGCAGATTCGATTTTTTCTTGATTTGTTAAACCTTTTTCAAGTAGAATTTCTCCAAACATTTGTTGCTTTGACAGAACTTTTTTCATTTCATCAATAGATAAATCGCCCTTTTCTACAAGAATAAATCCTAATTTTTTATAATCAATATCATCGGTATCGCCTTCATCAATTATATCAATTTGTACCCTTGATTCTTCATCAAGAAATATAAATATATCTTTTATGGCATCAATGCCTTGATTAGTGGTTATTAAAATGTCCCAGAATAAATAACAGGAGTCAGGGGCAATATTATCTAACTTTGGGATATCCTTTATGTGAGCAACTATACTGTTTTTGCCCAATGTACTTAATTCCGATAACAGTGCAACCGGATCTGTTCCACTTTTAAGTATTTGCTCGGAAGGTGCAAACCTAATTCTATAAGTTGTTTCTAAATGTTCATTAATATTAATCTTTTCACTGCTTTGAGCATTTGTATCTACAACTGACTCTTGTTCTTGCATATCATTTGACTTATTTTGCTCTAAGGCATTATTTTTAGAATAATTTTTTAAATTGGAGAGTACAACGTTTCTTATGTTTATCTGTTCCTCGGTTAAATCTGTTGACTCAATTATTTCACGAATAAAATCTTTAGCCTGCAATGTATATCCTATCAGCTCTTTTGTAACTTTTATATTACCTTCCCTAACAAGATCAAAAATGTTTTCAACCTCATGAGCACAACTTGAAATAGTGTCAAAACCAAACATAGCACCGGAGCCTTTAATTGTGTGCAATGCCCTGAAAACTCTTCCTATTAAATCAATGTCTGTCGGTTCAGACTCTAATTCCATAAGTGAATTTTCTAATTCCGTAAGCAATTCATATGTTTCTTCTTTGAAAATTGCTCCAAAATCTTCCATTTCTTCAGACATTAACAAGCTCTCTCAACCAAAAACAATAATGTCTCCGAATTGTTCTCTCTAACAACTTTCAAATTATTCATCAGCCCATAGCCCCCGAGTGAATATATTAAATAAAACCACTTTTTAAATATAAAATTAAAAAAAAAAAAAGTCAACTATTATTTTTATTATTTTGAGTTTGTACCTGAGATTTTCATCAAAATTGTAGCGAAATACCAATAAGTTTGTTATAACGAGTTAAA
Source organism: uncultured Clostridia bacterium (assembly GCA_964406785.1). GTDB lineage: Bacteria > Acidobacteriota > Aminicenantia > UBA2199 > UBA2199 > JAOZTV01. Next base: position 3,921 of record CAYOTE010000025.1, on the reverse strand, counting down.
CGATTGAGACAAATGAAACATAGTTTCGCTATTTTGAAATGAAGACAATTGAGTTTAACTTCGTTAAAATGGTATTATTAGACATTGCAGTAGGTTTTGATTAAATTGTAGGTTTATTGCTTGATTTTATTGTTAATATAATTTAATATATATTTTGGATAAAAAATGACAAAAAAAATTTTAACTATTGATGATGAAGTTTTTATTAGAGACTTGGTTCAAGATTTTTTGGAACTTGAAGGTTTTTTTTGCAAGACCGCCGCTAATCTGAAAGAGGCGTTGCTTTTACTTAAAAAAGAAAATTATGATTTAATTCTCTTAGATAGAAATCTTGAAGATGAAAGGGCAGAGGATGTAATACAAAATTTGAGAAGTATCAATAATGAAATTTCTATAATTATTATGACAGGTGATATGGACGTTCCTGATAATATTATTTCAGAATTTAATATTTCTGCAATAATAAATAAACCTTTCCAGTACGATGCATTTATTGAAGTTATAAAAAAAAACCTATGATGGAGATATAAAATTGAAGAAATTTATTATATTATTAGTTTTATTAGTGTTGTTCCGGTTTCTTTCTTTTTCAGAAATAATGAAACTAAACGAAATAAAAGTTGGTATGGAAGGTGTTGGAAAAACCATTTATAAAGGTACTGATATTGAGTCTTTTAAATTTAAAATTTTAGGGTTTATCGAGAGTTTTTCAGCTGGTAAAACATTAATAATTGCCGAGCTTTTCTCTCCCGAATTAGAGAAGGGTGGCATTGTATCGGGAATGAGTGGCAGCCCTGTTTATATTAACGGTAAAATAATAGGTGCTGTTTCTTACGGTTTTGGGTTTTCAAAAAAACCTATAGGAGGCATAACTCCAATTGAGGATATATTAAAAACAAATTCCTATAATATTAAAAAGTATCAGATAAATATATCTGATATTAAGGTTGATTTTGGAAAGAAAAACATCAAAAAGATAAGTGATTTTATACAGGAAAAGTTATTGGAAAGAATAAATTTCACTCCCAATAGCAGTTTAGCTCCTATAAAACTCATATCATATACCAGAGGAATGAGTAAGAGCTCAACAAGCAGTTTAAATCCTATTTTTACCCCTCTAAGCAACTTAAACAGTATGAAGCTTAAACCAAACCTTATTAAGTCCAAGGTTAAAGATTTTTTCAAACTAAGAGATGCAGATGCAGTCTCTATACCTCTTATCAGGGGTGATTTTGAGTACTCGGCATCAGGAACGGTTAGTTTTGTTGACGGTAAAAAAGTTTATCTTTTCGGACATCCGTTCTTTAATCTCGGTAATGTTGAGTTCCCCTTACATAAGGCTGAGGTAATTACTATTGTACCCTCTTACCAAAGCCCCTTTAAACTCTCAGCCTCCAAGCATATGATAGGAACCGTGACGCAGGATAGATTTTCTTCGGTTATGGCAGAGTTGGGAAAAGTACCCTATATGATTCCGCTTAAAGTTTTTTTGAGAGATAGGAACAAGAGTTTTAAGGTAGAGATAGTTAATCATCCGTTATTAACACCGTCTCTGTCGTCCATAGCGATTAATAATATATTCTCCACTGAACTTCAAGAGGTTGGATTTCAATCGTTTAAAGTCAAGGGGAAAATATTTATTGAGAATGAAAAAAACATTAATATAGATGAATTATACAGTGGCTCAGGGGCTTATGATAGCTTTTCTAATTTAATTATGGCAATAAATTTCTTTCTTATGAATAATAAGGAGAAAAATATCAAAATTCAGAAGATGGATTTTGATATTTCTACCTCGGAAGAACTGCGAAGGGCTTCAATAGAAAATGTTCTAATAAATAAGAATAAATTTAAACCGGGCGAACTCATCAAACTTGATATTAAAATAAAAAATGATTTAGGCAATAGTTTTTCAAAAGTCATACAGATTAAAGCTCCGATGCTTTCGGCAGGGAAAAACTTTTATGTGCTTATAGGCGACAGAAATACCATTGGACGTTTTGATGCACAAAATATTAAATCATCGTACTTTCCAAGTACCGTAAATTCATTGATTAGAGCTATAAATAATTTGAGAAAAGGTAATAGAATTTATGTAAAATTATTTACAAGTCAACATGGTGTCTATTTAAAGGGAAGAGAGTACTCAAATCTACCGGAAAGTTTAAATGTTTTGTACCGTTCCGATTCATTAAATAAAAACAGTTCAATAATAAGATACTCTACCGTTAGAGAGTATCAAATTGAAACAGATGCCGTAATATCAGGAAAGAAAATATTTAAGCTGAAAATCAGGGAGAAATAAAAAATGACCATCAATAAAAAAACACTTATCTTGCTAATTATGTCTTTATTATCATTTTTGCTTTATTCTGTGAAGGTAAAGAAAACTTCTTTGTCAAATTACAAGGAAATGCAAAAAGGAACTCTTAAAGGTACTATAATAAATAGTAACGGAGAATTGTTCTTGGGACCTTCAATAAAAAAAATTATAAGTCCGAAGAGTGAATTTTTTCTCTCATTTGCCATTGACAGGGATGGTAATAAATTCGTAGGAACAGGGCATAAGGGTATCCTGTATAAGATTGATAAAAAAAACGTTATTTCAAAACTTTTTTTATCAAAAGAACTTGATATATATTCAATTATGTTAAGAAACAATAACGATTTGCTTGTAGGAACTTCTCCAAACGGGAAAATATATAAAATTAATAAAAAGGGGAAAAGTAAGGTTTTTTTTGATCCTGAAGAAAGATTTATATGGGATATTAAAGAACATTTTAACGGAAATATTTACTGTGCCGTAGGAAATAGCGGTGCGGTATATCAAATTGATAAATTAGGTAATGGGAAAAAAATATTTTCTTCTGAAGATCCGCACATAATGAAATTATTCATTGCTAAGAACGGAGCTGTTTTTGCAGGTTCGGGCAATAACGGTATTCTCTATAAAATTGTAAACAGAAAAACGAAGGTTATGTTTGATTCACCTCTTCAAGAAATTAGCGGTATTTGTGAGGATTCGGTTGGTAATATATTTTTTTCGGCAAATAGAGCACGAAATAATAATAGGAACTTTATAAAAAATAAGAAAAATATTTTTATACTAAAAAGTAAAATTGTTAACAGAGTATATACAAAAAAAAGAAGTATTTTGTATAAAATGAATACGTTAGGGGTTGTAAGTCCTGTTTGGACATCATCATCCGAAAATATTTATTCAATTTACTATGACAAGAATAGAAAAACCGTTATAATAGGAACCGGCAATTCGGGAAGAGTTTACAGTATAAAGGAAGATAAGAGTTTTTCTCTCTTATACGAGAGCGATTCTGCTCAGTCATTTAGGCTTATCAAGGGTAATGGCGGATTTTTTTTGATAAATAATAATACTGCCTCCATAATAAAAATTGAAAATAAATTAAATAGTACAGGATATTATATGTCAAAAATTTTCGATCTAAAATTTCCTTCAAAGCTTGGAAAGGCATACTGGAAATTGAAAAGTTCAGACAGCTCTCGTGTTCTTGTATATTTGAGAGCCGGTAATTCGTCCTTCCCTGATAAAACGTGGCTTGGATGGACTGCTCCGTACTCTGATAATAAGGGTGCTAAGATAGATATCTCAGGCTATAGATATGTCCAGTTAAAGGTTGTATTAAACACATCAAATCCTAATTATTCTCCGATGTTTAATTCATATTCTATGTACTCGCTTCCATCAAATATTAAACCGGAGATAAAAACAATCAGGACTTCAAGAAATAAGAAGAATACAATTGTGAAGATAAATGCGAATGATCCGAATAAAGACAGAATCTCGTTTAATGTATATCTTAAAAAAACAAATAAAAAGATTTGGATTCTGTTTAAAAAAAATACAGTGAAGAAAAGAATTATTATAAAAAACGAGTTATTTGA
>CAYOTE010000024.1:0-16824 GCA_964406785.1 uncultured Clostridia bacterium | reverse complement strand
TGTAATTAAAATGATAATTAATGAATAGGTTAAACTTTTAGAAATTAATGCTCTACGCTTTTCGGTTTCATCTAACTCACTTTGTGTTAATTGCAAATCAGAATTCAATTCTTTATTTTGATGTTCTGCTTCCAGCTCCATCATCTTTTTTTCTCGCTCCACATTATCCAACGAATCGCGTAACGTAATTTGTAGGTTTTTATAGTACAACGAAGAATCAATATTATTCATTCGCTGATAAACAGTCGATAGATTTTTATAAATAGCTTCATAAGTATCTTTTTTAACACCGTTATCATCAATAGTTTTAGAAGGAATGTAAATCTTTTCAAAATCAATCTTCTTTTCCTTCAACTCTTCCTTTAACCTGTTGATATCCTGATCGGTCTGAACCTTAATGGCATCATCAGTCTGAACAGCCAAAATAAGATGCATACCACCCTGTAAATCCAATCCCAACTTAATTTTCTCGGTAGGGGGTGAAAACATCCATACCGACAGAAAAATAACACCTATTATCAAAACTATCTTCCAATAATTTTCCTTGCTCATTTATCCTTCCTCCAGCTTCATTATTAATACATATTAATTAAGCCCAAAATTTTACTTATCTTACTTTATTTATTTATTTTACTTATTTTTTTTATCTGCAACTTTCTCTTTTCCTTCAGCAGGTATAATCGTAGAAATCGACGACTTTGCAATTAACAACTTTGACCCCTTATCTATTTCCAACTCCAACCTGTCTTCCATAACTCTTAAGACTTTGCCATAAATTCCACCGGCAGTAATAACTCGTTCTCCACCCTTAAGACCACCTATACGTGCTGTATGTTTCTTTTGCTTTTTCTTTGTTGGTAAGATGATTATAAAATAAAAAATCGCAAAAATTATAGCCATCATAACGAGCATCTGAGGACCACCACCCTGAGGTGCTACTGTCCCCGTTCCATTATTACCCGCAGGAACGCTCGTACTACTTACTGTATTTTGTTGTGCTGCCATATCTCAACTCCCCTTATAATGTGACATACCGATTTAATAGATAAAACCTTCAATTCTGTTTATATTCGGACAAAAAATCTTCCTTAAAACTATTAAACCGGTTAAGCTTTATAGCATACCTTATTTTACCCATAAAATCAAGATAAAAGTGTATATTATGAATTGAATTCAAAATCGACGAACTTATTTCTTTTGAAAGATAAAGATGTCGTAAGTATGCTTTCGAATGATTTTTACAGGTATAACAGGCACAATTCTCATCAAGAGGTGTCTCGTCAAATTTATGTTTTTCATTCTTGATTGCAAGTTTACCCTTGCTTGTAAAAAGAGTACCGTTTCTCGCATTTCTTGTGGGCATAACACAGTCAAACATATCTATTCCATGCTCCACGGCAAAGAGTATTTCCTCAGGTGTGCCCGAGCCCATAAGATACCTCGGCTTACTTACCGGCATCTTTGGAACTATATGCGAGACTATTCTTTCAAATTCGGATACAGGCTCACCGACACTTAAGCCGCCAACAGCATATCCGTCAAAGTCAATTTTAACCAAGTTTCCCAATGACTCCGTTCTCAAGCTTTCATCAAGTCCGCCCTGAACAATAGCAAATTGAAAATTTTTATTTTTTGACTTTAAGAAATGCTCCCTTGCCCTCTTAGCCCATAGATTTGTAAGCCTAAACGCCTTTAAATCCATATCTCTATTTGACGGGTATGGAGAAAAATTATCCAAGACCATCTGTATATCCGAGCCTAATGCATTTTGAATACCAACAACCTTCTCCGGTGTTAAAAAAAACCTCTCGCCATCTATATGAGACTGAAAAGACACACCGTCATCGGTAACCTTGGTTCTATCCTTGAGCGAAAATATTTGAAACCCTCCACTATCCGTTAAAATAGGTCTGTCCCAAGATATGAATTTATGAAGTGAGCCAAAGGTATCAATAACCTTCAAGCCGGGACGTAAAAAAAGGTGGTAGGTATTACCGAGAATGATTTGAGCATTTGCATCTTTTAAATGCTCCATTGTCATAGCCTTTACCGTTCCGGCTGTCCCAACCGGCATAAATATAGGTGTCTCTATATTGCCCCTATGAGTATGAATTAATCCGGCTCTTGCATTGCTGTTTGTATCCTTATTTAGCAGGCTGAAAAACAATTTATTATCTAAGTCCTTCATTCCGATAAATATCCCAATGATTTTAATTTTTTTCTTTCGGCTTTGTTAAGATGAATATTCGATTTTCTTTTTTTATGCATTCCGTTAAATATTTTATTTCTAAGTTTTTTAATTTCAACCATATATTTTTTTTTAACCCTATCCTTTTCCTTTCCCTCTAAAGGCTTTTTCTCATTAATGTCTTTTTGTATATCAAAAACCTGAATTTCATCTACCTTAGGAGGTAATCCGTATCGATTAAAAAAAGCCTTGTTTTTTTCTGAAAAAGGAAAATTATAAATTATCTTATAATTATCATTAATAATTGCAAATTTCGGTTGAATCTGTTTTACCAACCACGTAATCGACGTTGAAGAAAAAATTTCTTTTCGTTTCCAAGTTTTATCAAGTACAAGGGGCATAAGACTTAATCCATCAATTTTTTTACTATGCTTACTATAACTATGCGTAAAATCAAGTATTGTCGGTAAGATGTCAATTATAGCAGTACTTTTCTTTATAATCTTACCACTATATTGACCATTCGGAAATTTTATTATGAGAGGTGCTTTTATAACCTCATTATACATCGAATGTGCATGTGCCCAAGCCTTATGCTCATAAAATTCCTCACCATGGTCTGTAAAAAACACAATCATTGATTGTTCGTATATTCCCAGCTTTTTTAAATTATTAATAAAGTTTGAGAAGAAATCATCAAATGCAAGTATCTCTGCATCATAAAGTTTCTTCATATCATCAGGTAAATTTTTATCAAATTCATTCAAATATTGTTTATTATAAAAGTATGTGTCTAAGCTCTTTGTTTTAACTTTTAGTTTTAGTTCATCTATATATTTATCCGGCGGAGAATATGGCGAGTGTATTTGATAGGTGTGCAAAAACATAAAGAGTGATGGGAATCTTGAATTCTCAATAAATTTTATTGTCTTTTTGAAAAGCTTTTTGCCACCATAACTATCGGTGGGCGTAGATACTACATTAAAGCAATCAAAACCTCTCGAAAACCCGAATTTACCCTTCAACCATAACCCGCTGTTAAAATTTACCGTTAAAAAATTTTCCCTTAATTGTTCTACTAAAAAAGGTTTACTCTTCTCCAATGATGTAGTTCTTGTGATTTGATGATTAAATTCATATAAACCTGTAAAAAAGCTTGTAAATGACGGAAGAGTCCAGCTACTTTGAGTATATGTATTCGCAAAAAACACCGAATCTTTTTTTAAAGCATCTATTGCAGGCGTTAAACTCACTCCGTTTCTTTTCGTTCCTATACTGTCAAATCTAAGAGTATCAAGTGCTATTGCAAAGACATACTTTCTCTTTTTTTTATTTATCACCTTATATAACAAAGGCTTATTTACAATGATAATTCCATTACCCTTTACGCTGATAATTATTTCATCATCCTTTAAAAAACAAAATTCTTTTGAAAATACCTGATAATATTTTTTGTTTTCTTTTCTTCTGCACTTGTATTCGTATCTTTTTATTATATTTTCTTTCTCTCTGCGTTTTAAAATAATTAAAATTTCTATGTATTTATCCTTTTTAGCCATAACTTTTTTTGCCATAACCGCAAAACTAAAAAAAAGACCTCTCGTTGCCTCTATATTGGGCTTAATTGACAACTCCCCTTTTTTTGCAAAGTTCAGTAAAGTTCCCTTTGGAATATCTTCTTTAAGAATAGTTTCTAATTCAAGATTAGGTTTAACGATATTTTCCTTCGGAAAATTAATTGATACGGATAATCTGGTTTGTATTTCATCTTTTTTTACCTTATTGCAATAAAAGAGCGTAATGACCAAAGCTATAAGTATAAATATTGTAAAGAAATAGATTTTTCTATTTTTCATCTCTTGCTCCGCTGTACTGTCCTACTTTCTTAAGATAATTCCAAAACCTTCTATTACTGCTTTTATCCCAACTATGATTTTTAGGTAATAAATTCCGTAAAATAACAATTTTGTAACCTAAGGCTTTATACTCCTTATACGTCTGCTCACAAATTGGTATAAGATTTTTATAATCACCGCTCGTATAACATACAACAACACCAAACTTAGCTTTTCTGTTTAAAGGTTTTAACTGTATATTATCTTCAGAAATATATCCCTGAGAGTGAGACAATATTGCATTATAGTATTCGGGACGTCTATTTGCCAAATGATGACAGAGAACCGCACCGGCAGAGATACCACTAAGATATATGTTTTTTTTGTCAATTTTATAATTTTTAACAACGGTATCAATTATTCTTTCTATACCGTCTATTTCTTTAGCAAAAGGAGACCAACCGTAAGATTTGCAATTAAGAAAGGTATATGAATATCTTGCCTTGGGAACTAAAAGCGCTATTTTATTTAATTTGCAAAAATCTATTAGCCCTGTGTCCTCAACGGGACTGCCCGTATAATTTTTCAATGTTGGGATTTTTTTAAAACCATCGGATATTACACCATGGAAATATACTAACAAAGGATAGGCTGATTTAGACTCCGGCAGATACAATTTATATTCTCTGTTTTGCTCGTATTTATCCAATACCTTAAAAGGAGTGTGCAATAAGCCAGAACTTTGCGTTCTATTACAGTTAAGGGTAAAAATAAGAAGAAAAACAATTGCAATAGATACATATTTTAAAACAAATTGTTTTATCATATTTCCTGTCATTATTCTTTATAAATTATTGTCCATTATTTCAATATATTATAATAATTTTTACATATTAAAGCTAAATATCTGTGAGAAATTACTTTTATTTCCATCACGATCAATTGCTCTAAGCCTTATAAATAATTTTTGTTGAAAAGAATTATTGATAAAGTTTTTATAAAATATATGAGAATTATCCAATGTAGTAAACTTTCTATTCAGTTGATTGACATAAAATCCGTATTCGACATAATACTGATAAAAATCAAATTCAATATTTTTACCCCATGATATGGAAATATTATTTTTACCGTTAAAACTTATATTTACACTCTTGGGTATCCTCGGTTTCATACTCAATACAATCGGCTTAATTAAATCCATTATATACCTATGCCCCAAAGGACTGGGATGATTCCCTTTATAATCCTCAAGACAAGCCTGCCATCCCTCTTCAGACTCAAAAAAAGCCTTATAAGAGTCAACACAGGGTATATTGTTTTCGGCAGCCATTTTTACTATCAAGGTATTCAAATAAACCGTATTTTCTTTGTAAAATTGCAGAGTCGTATGTAATAATTTGTTTTGTTGGGGAGGTACGGTCATAATAATAGGATACATATTATAATTATCCCTTGCATTCTGTATTATCCACTCAAGATTTTCCGATACACTTGGCATCGAGCTGGTATTGCCTCCAACATCATTTGTTCCAAACATTACCAAACAAAAATATCCGCTTATCTGAGAAAAATCGGAATCCATTCTTTCTTTTCCTGCTAAAGAGGGATCTCCGCATACACCTAAATTTACCGTACTTACGCTACCATATTGAGTGTTTATCATTTCAGCCAACTGCCCCCAATATGTTAACTCGGGATGATATTCGACCTCTGTCCAATGCTGATCAGACGACGTTTTAAATTCATCCATTCTTATTTTACCCCAGGTTATGCTATCACCAAAAGCTACAATTCTATTATAAGCACTGTATCCCAATTTAGTTTTAATTGGTTTAATTGTTTTGGTCGTTTTAGTTTTTATTTTTTTTTTACTACGCTCTATTAATTTTACTTTCAAATTTAAGAGATTAATTTTATATTTAAAAGTTTCATCATTAGTTTCCGTATTCAAATAAGTACAAGCATCAACAATATCTAACTTGAATCGTTTCTCAAAACCAGGTGTGTCGGTAATGTTTTTATACGTATCCTCATAAATATCATACAGATAGATATCATCATTATCTTTAGTAAGACCGAGAAATAATAAAGCCCGCAACACGCCTCTTCTATAAACCGGCTTGGCATTACCTATGAATTTGAATTTTTCCGAAATCAAAATACGACTCGTGTTGAACTTCGAATCATAAAGATAAAGTTTTACATTTCCCTTTTTATACTGTATCCAAGAAACAAAAAAGTTCCTTCTACTCACAAAAGCCTGTGGAAACAGATTCTCTCCGGGAACAGAGGCAGTAATGTTTTTGGAAAAAGTTTCACTACTCACGATAATGTCCGTTCCAGAAAACGAGCCAATCACTTTTACGGTATATCCCACACCGTTTAACTCAAACAATTTTGTCTGTTCCTCAATCGTTACATTAGAAAGCAAAAACGCAGAAAACAAAACAAAACAAACAGCAAACAGAATTCTTTTCATGGTTCAAATTATATCAAAAATATCTAATTAATACAATCTACTGAAAATTCTGTAAATTTCTTAAATTTTAGGAATTTGACAAAGGATTGAAATCTTTTTATATAGATGATAGAATTATTTTTTATGAGTAATCATGGCAAAAGTAAAACTTAATTCACTTGAAAAAGAAGTATTGGATAATGCGGCAGGCTTAAACGAAAATCTTACATTAACCGTGTATGATAAACATGAGTCATACTTATATCGTAGTCGAATTCTTGATGTTAACTTCAATAAAGGCTTTGTTGTAATTGACGAAGCTTCAATAGAAACGCCTGATGCCAAACCTATTTCAAAGGGTGAATCTTTAGAGGTTTTTTTTGAATTTAAAGGATTTAGGTATTTATTTCATTCCACCGTACTTGAACATACACGATTTAAAATCAATAATCGGGGCATATATGCATTAAAGATATCTTTACCGTTGACTCTAAAAGATGGAGAGAGAAGAGAATATTTTAGGGTTAGTCTTCCAATGAAACCACAGGTTTTAATAAAGTTTAATATCATTAAAAAAGATACAAAAAAGCCTGTACTTTCACCTATCATTGAGTCTCAATCTGAAATATTTGAAGCCGTTATGTTTGATATATCAGGTGGTGGCTTTGCCTTAAAAGACAAAGAGGGAAGCAAAATTCTACTTAGAGAATTGGAAAAAGGCGACATAATAAATGCCACATTTAAATTAAAGATAAAGTTTGACGAAATGGAGTTAAATTCAGTTGTAAGAAGTAAACATAAGTATAAGAATTCAGATATAATGATATGGGGTTTACAATTTCTTGCAGCAAATAAAAATATTAATCTCAAAAAGCATAGGAACAAGATTATGCGTTACGTTATTGAGAGGCAGAGGGAGTTAATGTCATTATCATGAAAGTTAGATTTGCACCATCACCAACGGGATTTTTACATATTGGCGGAGCCAGAACAGCCCTGTTTAACTATCTATATACAAAAAAAAATAAGGGGGCATTCTTATTGCGAATTGAGGATACTGATTTAAAAAGGTCTTCAAAAAAAATGGTAAATGAAATATTGGGTGGTTTAAAGTGGTTGGGAATAAATTGGGACGAGGGTCCCTATTATCAATCCGATAATTTTGAGAAATACCGACAATATGCAAATACTCTATTGGAAAATAAAAAAGCGTATCATTGTTTTTGTACACCCGAAGAGCTTGAAGCAAGAAGAAATACAAACAAAAATAAGACATATAAATATGACAGAAAGTGTTTAAATATGTCAAAAGAAGAAAAAGAGCAAAAACTAAAAGAGGGTAAAACTCCGATTATCAGGTTCTATGTTCCGGAAGGAAAAACAAGCTTTAAGGATAAGATTCATAAGGAATTAATTGTTGAGAACGAAGAGCTTGAAGACTTTGTCCTTTTAAAATCAGACGGTTCTCCGACTTATCATCTTTCGGTTGTTGCCGATGATAATGATATGGGTGTTACTCATATTATAAGAGGAGATGATCATCTTTCAAACACTTTTAAACAAATTCTCTTGTACAGGGCTTTGGATTTTAAAGTTCCGAAATTTTTTCACCTTCCTTTAATAATGGGAAAGGATAAAAAAAAGTTGAGCAAACGCCATGGAGAGACCTCTGTTTTGGAATTTAAAACAAGGGGTTATTTGCCGGATGCAATGTTGACGTACTTGGCTCAATTATCTTGGAATCCCGGAGATCAAAAAAAAATATTTTCAATGGATGAGCTTATAGAAAAAATTGATTTTGCCAAACTCTCAAAAAATAGTCCTGAGTTTGATTACGATAAATTACTTTTTCTAAACTCAAAGGCTATACAAGGTATGCCCTCCTCTGATATATATGATTTATTGATTGAGGATATAAATTTTGCCAATAAATATGATAGTATTAAAAGGGGAAAAAAGGAAATTTTTATAGGATTAATCAAACCTCGAATGAAAACACTTATCGACATAAAGGAAAAATTTCGTGTGTATTTTCCCGAGACATTATCATACAATGACGAAGATTTGCAAAAGTATGTGTCGGATGAAAATATAATAAAAGGTTTATCCTTATTGTTAAAGTCATTAGAGGAAACAGCTCAATACAATGCCGAAAACATTGAACTCTTATTAAGAAAAATTGCCGAAGAGCTTGATTTAAAAGCAGCTGAGCTTATTCATCCCTGTAGATTGGCACTTACAACAGAAACCGTAAGTCCTGGTATATTTGATATTTTTGAGTTTTTTGGTAAAGACGAGGCAATAAAAAGACTGACTTTTTTTATTAGTCAGGCAAAATAGTATGTTATTTCCCATTAAAGATTATAATCCTACAAAAAATACGGCAATAATAACAATTTTATTTATTATTATCAATGTATTTGTATTTATCTATCAGAGTACCTATGTACCAAAAGAGGTAAATAAACAATTCAATGGTAAAATAGACGCATTGAGGTATAATATTTTAAGCTTTGCCGTAATACCGAAGGAAATAACTCATCTAAAAAAATACAATTTGCCAATAGCGAGAGATAATTACGGAAGAGTATATTCGATAACAAGAGACTTACCAATTCTCTTAACATTATTAACATCTATGTTTATGCACGGCTCGTTTATGCATCTATTTGGAAATATGGTTGTTTTATGGATATTTGGAAATAATATTGAAGATTATTTGGGGATGTTTAAATTTATTGTCTTTTATTTACTTGTGGGTTTGATTGCCGGATTAGCTCATATTGTTTTTAATTGGAATTCGACTGTTCCTGTAATCGGTGCAAGCGGTGCAATATCAGGTATAATGGGTGCTTATCTCATACTATATCCGAAAGCAAAGGTAAAAACACTCGTTTTTGTTCTTATTTTTATTACATTTATAGATATACCTGCATCTGTCTTTTTAATTATATGGTTTTTTTTCCAATTTTTTTACAAGGCAAGCGACGGGGTTGCCTTTCTTGCCCACATTGGTGGTTTTATTGCCGGAGCCATATTAATTTATAATTGGAGAAAGTACAAAAAAAGCAAAAAAATTATAGAATTTATACCATAATATATATAGTATGCATTAAATAGGAGATATATTAAAGTGAAAAAAGAAATTTCAACGGCAAATGCCCCGTCAGCAATCGGTCCTTACTCTCAAGGAATTAAAAATGGTAATATGATTTTTTTATCCGGACAGTTAGGAATAAATCCTCGGACAAAAGAGTTGGTATCAGGTGGAGTCGAGGCTGAAACTCATCAAATTTTTAAAAATATTCAATCTATTTTAAAAGAAGAAGAGGCAAGTCTTGATAATATAGTAAAGGTTACAGTTTTATTAAAAGATATGGGAGATTTTAAAAAGGTAAATGAAGTTTATCCTCAATATTTTAATAAACCGTATCCTGCAAGATCTGCATTTGCCGTAAGGGAGTTACCACTTTCAGTCTCTATTGAGATTGAAGTAATTGCAATGAAATAATTGATAAGAGTAGAGAATTTATCGGTAGCTGTAAAAAAAGAAAAAATACTATACAACATTTTAAACGATATAAATATTAATCTTGTACAAAAAGGTATTACTGTCATTACCGGGAAATCAGGAATAGGAAAAACTGTATTTGCTAAAACAATATCAGGACTATTACCAAACAATTTTGTAATTAACGGGCTATTTTATGTAAATGATATTAAAACCAAATATGAAGACATAAAAAAAATGACGGGAAAGGGCGTTTTTTATTTACCTCAAAATGCAAAAGCATCCTTAAATCCCGTGTTGAAGATAAAAACACAGTTTAACGATTTTGACAATATAGATAAGAATAAAATAATGCAACTTATGAGTGATTTAGCCATTGAGAAACCTAACAGAATATTAAACGCCTATCCCTTTGCATTAAGTGAAGGAGAATGTCAACGAATTATTTTCATTATGGGTATTATTCTTGCCCCAAAACTATTTATTTTAGACGAGCCTTCAAGTTCTTTAGATGAAAAAACACAAAAGACAATAATTGAAAAATTACTTAGTATAAATCTTAGTAAGACCTCTATATTATTGATAAGCCATAATATAAAATTCATAAATTTATTACAAAATACTGATTACCTGGAATTTTCATCAAAATTGTAGCGAAATGACCAAGAAGTCTATTATAACAAGTTAAACGATTGAGCTAAATGAAGAATAGTTAGACTATTTTGCAATGTAGTGATTGAGTTTAATGCAGTTAGAATGGGCTTATTGGGCATTGTAGTAGATTTTGATTAAAATTTCAGGGATTATTCAAAAATATCTTTTTCATAGTTTTTATCCAAAAGTTCTATTGCTTTTGTTTTTAAATTTAAGATAAGTTCTTTTTTTTATTTTTTAATAAACAGCCTCAACAGATATAATACCCTCTGTTTTTTTCAATAATTTTATAACATCTTTATTTGCCCTTAATCCGTCTTCATCATTTTCAATAATTATTTTGTACTTTTTAACCTTATCAATAATAATTATTTGGTATGGCGTTTTACCCTTATACTCCGTTAATATTTTATCTAAATATTCACCGGTAACCTCATTTTTTAAAAAAGAATAATCAATCTTAATAAATATTTTTTTTGCCTCTTTATTTATAAAATCATCTAATTTGGTAATTTTACTCAGATAAAGGTCCACACTATTACTGTCATTATCGGGAACTTGCCCCTCTATATAATATGGTGTATCTACCTCTAAATCTTGTTTTATATCGTCCCATGTAACCTTCGTCTCATGATTATTGCCGTTTCTATTATGCCAAGACTTTCTCGAATTATTAAATACAAGTATAGGAACCCTGCCTGTTAAATCTTCAAAGAATAAGTTACCGTAAAATGTTCCTTTTTTTGATTTTTTTTGTGTAAATGCCGTAATAACTCCAATTAATTTTACAGATTTACCTTTAAAATCTATTAATTCAGATATGGAAGTATTGGATAGCTTTTTAATTTCTTTTACATACCTGTCTAAGGGATGTTGACTGATATAAATACCCGTTATTTCTTTTTCACCCTTTATTATCTCTTGCTCGTTCCACTCGTCCATTCCCAGATAATCTTTTTTAATAACAATCTTGTTTAGGCTGTTTTCTCCCGTAAAGAGCGATCTTTGTGCACTCTTTTTGTTTTTGTCAATAATTCCTGCCTGTGATATTGTATCTTCAACGCTTGAAAACATAGTGCTTCTTTTCAAATTAAATCTATCTAAGGAACCCGATTTTATCAAGCTCTCCAATACTGCCTTATTTACTTTTGACAGCTCTATTCTTGTAACAAAATCATCATAAGTCTTAAAAGGACCGTCTTTATCACGACTGTGAATAATGCTTTTTAATGCGGCATCACCGACATTTTTCAAGCCCTTTAGCCCAAAACGTATTGCACTGAGATTATCGGCACTGAAATGCTCCGTACTCTTATTAATATCGGGAGGTAAAATATCAATTCCCATCTTCTTACTTTCCGAAATATACTGTATGATTTTTGAATCTTTAGAGGTCTTTGATGATTCCGTTGTTAGATGTGCCGACATAAAATATACGGGATAATGGGCTTTTAGATATGCTGTCTGGTATGCAATAAAGGCGTATGCCGTTGAGTGTGATTTATTAAAACCGTATTGAGCGAACTCTTTCATTTGTGAAAATAGTTTTTCAGCCTTCTTCTTGTTAAATCCTTTCTTAACCGCACCTGATACAAATGCCGTTTCAAGAGCGGGTAATTTTTGTTCTAACTTTTTACCCATTACCTTTCTCATTTCATCAGCTTTACCAAGAGAAAATCCGGCTAAGGTTACAGATATTTGCATAACCTGTTCCTGATATACAATAACGCCGTAGGTATCTTTTAAAATAGGTTCAAGCTCGGCAAAGGCATAAATTACCTTTTCTTTTCCCAATTTTCTTTTTACATAACTGTCAGCCATCCCCGAGTTCAAAGGTCCTGGCCTGTATAGTGCGTTCAAAGCAATTAAATCTTCAATTCGTTCAGGTTTGGAGTTTTTTAATAACTCTCTCATTCCTGAACTTTCAAACTGAAAAATACCACCTGTATTACCTGTTTGAAATATTTGAAACGTTTTTTCATCATTAAGAGGAATTGTATCTAAATCTATTTTCTTTTTCTCAATATCGTATATTTCATCTAAAATATTTTTTATGATTGTCAATGTAGTCAATCCGAGGATGTCCATTTTAAGAAGTCCGACTTCCTCAACCTCATCCTTCTCAAATTGCGTAACAATATCGTCCTTTGTCTTATAGAGAGGCATAAACTCGGTCATTTTTTTAGGTGCTATAACAACGGCAGCCGCATGCATCGAGGTATGTCTGACATTGTTTTCAAGTTTTAAGGCAAATTCTATCAGTTTTTTTCTTTCAGGTTTTAATTTAATAGCCTCTCTTAATTCCGAATTAGTATCAATCTCTTTTTTAAGTTCAACTCTCGGACCGTCCTGTATCATCTTGGCAATTTTATTAACATCGCTTAAAGGTAATTCAAGCACTCTTCCTATGTCTCGAATTGCCATCTTTGCCTTCATTTTACCAAAGGTAACAATTTGTGCCGTGTTTTCTTTACCGTATTTATTCCTTATATACTCTATAACCTCACTTCTTCTCTCTGTTTCAAAATCCAAATCTATATCAGGCATTGAAATTCTCTCGGGATTTAAGAATCTCTCAAAGATTAAATCATATTCAAGCGGATCAACATTAGTTATCCCCATTACAAAGGCTACAAGACTTCCTACAACCGAACCTCTACCCGGACCGACAGGAATTCCGTTATCCTTTGAAAATTTAATAATATCCCAAACTATTAAAAAATATCCGGGAAATCCCATCTCTCTTATCTTATCAATCTCGTAATCTAATCTTGTCTCGTAAACCTCAATCTTATATCGTCTGTTTTGCAGAGATTCTCTGATCGTCTCAAATCCCTCTCGACAAATTTTTTCAAAATAACCGTCAATTGTAAACGCTTCAGGTACCGAAAAGGTTGGTAATGACAATACACCCAATTTGAAGTCAAAATGGCATTTTGAAGCTATATCAAAACTTGTACTCAAAGATTCGGGAATATCTGCGAAAAGCTCTTTCATCTCTTCGGTGGATTTTAGATACATCTCGCTTGTTTGTTTTTTCATAGGTCTGTTGGGATCACTTAAAACATTACCCGTTTGTAAACAAATCAAGATTTCTCTTGCATCCGAATCTTCCTTCTCCAAATAATGAA
The DNA here is from genome assembly GCA_964406785.1 of uncultured Clostridia bacterium. Lineage (GTDB taxonomy): Bacteria > Acidobacteriota > Aminicenantia > UBA2199 > UBA2199 > JAOZTV01. The sequence continues at coordinate 3,044 of CAYOTE010000024.1, read as the reverse complement.
CATCATTGGTTGCAACAAGAGGAATTGATAAATCGGAAGAGAGTTGTTGTAATTTTGGAATAACCTCTATTTGTTCACTTAACCCGTGATCCTGCATCTCGATGTAATAATCGTCTTTAAAAACTTCCCTGTACCACTTTGCCGATTCATACGCTTTTTCTTCTTTATTATGTAATAAATTATAAGGTATTTCACCTTGAATACAGGCGGACATTATAATTAAACCATCCTTATATTTTTCTAAGATTTCTTTATCAATCCTTGGCTTTCTGTAAAAACCTTTAAGATATGCCTCTGTAATTAATTCACATAAATTTCTATACCCCTGTTTATTCTTAACAAGTGCTACAAGATGATGATAATTTATTTCTCCTTTTTTTTTATCGGGTTTACTGAATCTGGAATGCTCGGCTATATAAAGCTCCGAACCTATGATAGGTCTAACTCCGTTTTTAACTGCATTCTTATAAAAATTAACCGCACCTAAAATATTTCCGTGATCGGTCATAGCAATTGCCGGCATATTCAAATCTTGAGCTTTCTTTATCAATCCGGGAATTTTCAGGTTTGAATCCAATAAACTAAATTCCGAATGAAGATGAAGATGTATAAAACTGTTCATAATAAAATTAAAACAGTCCGCAGTATATTTCTTGCTTTTTATTTATTTTTTCAGTCATCTATTATTTTAAAACGATTATTTTATAAATGCAATAGAATCTGAAATTTTAATCAAAATCCACTACAATACCAATAAGCCCATTCTAACTGCATTAAGCTCAATCGGCTTAACTACAAAACAATCCACATTTTCAGTCATCTTAATCGCTGAACTTGTTATAATAAGCGTATCGGATATCTATCTACAATTTCAATTAAAATTTCAGAATTATTTTATTATTGACTAAAATAAAAAAAGTATATATAATAATTTTAGTAAAAAGGAGGATTTCATGAAAAAAAAAGACGAAAAAGTATCAAAAGTATCAAAGAAAAAAGAAGAACTCAAAACTGATACAACTGGTAAGACATCTATGTCAAACAATAAAATTGAGGAGCCTATGTTTGAAGATGTTGAAAAAAAAAGCCCGTTTATGAAAATTTTTTTATCATTAATAATAGTAGCTTTATTAATTACGGCAGGTTATTTATTATTTAAAGGTGAAAAAAAAAATAACATTAAAAAATCACCTAAAATTCAAAAAATGCAAGCACTTGCTTCACAAATAGATTCAATGAAATCTGAGGTCAGTGCAAAACAAGACGAAATTTTCAACCTTATTACGCAGTACAAAAAACAAGGTGGTTCTGATATACCTACTTATAATTCAATGAACTTGTCTGAAAATGAAAGAAAATTATTGGAACAAAGAATTGCCGGAGAAAAAGATAATTCGGTTAAATCCTTACTTAGTGGCATATTGGATAAAAACAAAGAAATTGATAATTTAAAGAAAAGAATTGCAGAGATTGAATTACTTTTACCAAAACCTCATATAGTCAATAAGGGTGAGAATCATTTCAATATAGCAATGGATTATCTTATTAATCAAAAAGGGCTTGATAAGAAAAAAGCTAAAAAATTAGCTGAAAGAGCCGGAATGTTTGAGAATCTTGTCCCGGGATTTAGAGTTTGGAATTTTTATTCTGATGGTATATATGGTACATTTGTGACTCAGGGAAGTGCTATTATTTCTCCGAATCAATTAAGACGAAATGCAAAAAAAGTATTGGTTGATGCAAAGGATAAGGCAATCTCAGAGAGGGATATGATTTCAAATGAATTAGAGTTTCTTAAGCAAAAGAAACAAGATATAATAGAACAATTAACCCTTCTTAATACGGAAAAACAAAAACTGATTAATAATATTGATGTACTTAGTCAAAAAAATGAAGAATTTAAAACAAAGATTAATTCTCTGTTTTTTAGATTAGATACAAAGGATAAATTGAAGGCAAAGGGTATAATAAAAGGTGGATTTCTAAGAAGGCTAAAAATAAGAGATTATTCACCAAAAGATTTTAATAAATCTATTGACTTAAGAAAAGTGAAGAATATTGTCGTATCGGCAAAACGTTATAATAAAAAAGCAATTAAAAAGCTTGCCGTATATCCAAGATTTTTAAAAAAAGACAAAGATTATAAAATCGTTATCAGCAAAGATAAACAAAACGCTGAAGTAATTATTCTTGATATAGAAAAAATGAAGAATGAACGAATTGTAATTTCAATAATTTAGAGATATGATGCACCATTTCATATTATGTTAACCAATATAACATGAAATGGTGTTAAAATTGGGAGAATTGTAATGAAAAGAATACTTATAACCGGATATGCCGGACAAATTGGCACTGAATTAACTATGGCTCTTGTAAGTAAATACGGCAAAGAAAATGTTTTTGGAACGGATTTAAAAAAGCCTGATAAGAAATTATTGGATTTATGCTCATTTGAAAAACTTGACGTAACTAAGAACGATGATGTTTTTAATTTGGTAGAAAAAAATAAAATTAATACCATTTATCATATGGCTGCTATTCTATCGGCAGTAGGAGAGGCAAAACCCTCACTTGCATGGGATGTTAATATGAATGGACTTTATAATATTCTTGAAGCATCAAGGACTTTTAATTGTTCGGTTTTTATTCCAAGCTCAATTGCCGCTTTTGGTCCTGAAACACCCAAAAACAATACTCCTCAAGATACAATTCAACGTCCCACATCAATGTACGGAGTAACAAAGGTAGCCGGCGAAATCCTTGCCGATTATTACCATAAAAGATTCGGAGTTGACGCAAGGGGTGTTAGATATCCTGGTATTATATCTCACGAAACTCTTCCCGGTGGTGGTACAACCGACTATGCTGTGGCCATTTTCTACGAAGCTATTAAAAACAAAAAATACACGTGTTTTTTAAAAGAAGACACCTTACTTGATATGATGTATATGCCTGATGCTATTAAGGCTACTATGTCTCTAATGGAAGCTGATTCTAAAAACTTTAAACATAGAAACGCATTTAATATAACCGCAATTCCC
>CAYOTE010000023.1:0-17312 GCA_964406785.1 uncultured Clostridia bacterium | reverse complement strand
TTTGTCATTGCCTTATTAAATAAATCCATATAAATGATAAAAAAACAGGAACAATTTATCATTTGACAAGTGAGTTTAATACGGTTAGAATGAGTAGACCATGCATTATAGCATGGTTTGATTAAAATTTTAGGTATTTAAGAAAAATTATGAATTAGATAGCATTTGTTGTAGTGTAACGGCAAATTTTACCCATAAATATGAAAACAATATTATCGTTATAGATTTGAATATAAAATAAAATACTGCTACTGCAAAACTTTTTTGTAATGTAAATTTTATTTCTTCCGATTTGTCCTCACTCGCCTTATAAAAACCATACACTCCATAGGCTACCAAAAGAATAAAGCCAATTTTAAAAACATCAATTGTTGAAAAAATAAGATATAGCCAACTTAAGTTTTCGGAATTGTTTACAAAAGCTCCGAGATTAAATATATTTATAATATTGCCAGTTAGTAAAATATAAATTGATTTAAAAAGCTCGGGAATAATAACCGTTATCAAAGAAATATTTACTACCAATGAAAAATAATTAGAAAAAGAACCTTCCACTCCAAAAATACTGTAAAAAAGATAAATAAAAAAGCTAACAAAAATAAGGACAAATAAATAAAAAAATGTTGCACTAACACCCATTAAAGACATACTTGTAAAACCTGTTGCAGATGAAAAACTTGCCGGTAAATCTGGATTATTTTCAAATTTCAATTTTAATATTGCCGGTGCCGTAAAAAAATTCAAGAAGAATATTGACAATAATAAAAAGGTCAATGCACCTTGCCATTTTTTATTGTACGTCAAATCACCAAGTACGGAGACAGGTCTCTTAATTATTCCTACAAGCCTTTCTCTTATTGTATCGATAAATGTATTCATCCTCTACCTTCCGTTAAATATTACTATAAGCATAGCAAATATTAAAGAAGAATGGAAATCTTCATTTCCCATTCTTCTTTGTTTCCAAATTTATTACCTTACCTGAAAATTTCATCAAAATCTACTGAAATGTCCAATTAACCCATTCTAACTGCGTTAAACTCAATCGTTTAGATCGTTATAACAGACTTCTTGAGTATTTCGCTACAATTTTTATGAAAAGTTCAGGACTTAAAAGTGCCTTACTCTTCAAATCTTTTAAAAATTAACGAGCCGTTTGTCCCACCAAATCCGAATGAATTAGAAAGTGCATATTTTACATTTTTCTTTACACCCTTATTTGGTGTATAGTCAAGGTCCATACCCTCGTCTTGATTATCATAATTTATCGTAGGCGGTATGAAAGAATTTCTTATTGCAAGCACACTAAAGACAGCTTCAACACCACCTGTTGCCCCCAACATATGTCCTGTCATAGACTTTGTTGAACTAATACTTACCTTTGAAGCTTTATCTTGTAATAATCTCTTAATTGCAAGAGTTTCCAATTTATCATTCAAAGGAGTTGAAGTCCCATGAGCATTAATATAGTCAATTTCTTCTGGTTTTATATCTGCATCATTCACGGCAGCCTTCATTGTTCTATAAGCCCCATCAGCCTCCGGATCCGGTGCTGTCATATGGTAAGCATCACCACGAAAGCCATAACCGACTATCTCTGCATAGATTTTAGCACCACGTTTTACAGCATGCTCCAAATCTTCCAATACAACAACCGCTGCACCTTCTGCAACAACAAAGCCATCTCTGTCTTTATCAAACGGGCGACTTGCCTTTTCAGGGTCATCGTTTCTTGTTGATAAGGCACGCATTACCGAAAAACCTGCAACCCCCAAAGGAGTTATAGGATACTCTGCCCCACCTGCAACCATTACATCAGCCTCACCACGTTGAATAATTCTAAAAGAATCACCAATAGAGTGAGTACTTGTTGCACATGCCGTAACATTAGCAAGATTGGGTCCCTTTAAACCATGTTTAATAGAGACATGCCCTGTTGCAAGATTGGCAATAGATGCTGGCAAGAAAAAAGGAGAAATCCTTGAAGGTCCCCTTTTTAACAATATTTGCTCATTAGCTTCGATCGTTGAAATACCACCAATACCCGAGCCGATATAAGCCCCAAATCGATTATTATCACCTGTAAAACCGGAGTCTTTAATTGCTTCATCGGCTGCTATTAGTGCAAATTGAATATACGGATCATATTTACGTACTTCTTTTCTGTCAAAATATGTAAGAGGGTCGTAAGATTTTATTTCTCCACCTATTTGAGAATAAAACTCGGTAGGGTCAAAATTCGTAATCTTTCCGATACCACTCTTACCTTCACAAACACTTTTCCAACTTTCAGATACATCTTTTCCTACAGACGAAATAATTCCCAGGCCGGTTACAACTACCCTTCTCAAACTTATTGTTTTGCCTGAAAAGTCCATAATATCTTATAATTGTTCAGCAATAAAATCTACTGCTGCACCAACTGTTGTAAGTTTCTCAGCATCAGCCTCAGGAATCTTTAATTCAAATTCATCTTCCAAAGCCATGATCAATTCGACTTGATCTAAAGAATCAGCACCAAGATCTTCAACAAACTTTGCGTCAATTGTTACCTGTTCTTCCCCAACAGCAAGCTTCTCGGCTGCAACACTCTTTACCTTTACTAAAATTTCTTCTTTTGTCATGTTTTCCTCCATTTATTTGAATACCCTTTATAGGATATTCTTAAAAACTATTTTTTGATACTTTCGTACCTAATTATTTATTTAAATAACCAAACCGCCTGATACATTTATTACTGTGCCTGTTATATACGAGCCTGCCGGCGATATTAAAAAATTAACTACATTTGAAATATCTTCGGGAGTCCCGCCTCTCTTTAAGGGTATATTTCTTAAATACTCCTCTTTTACTTTTTCAGGAAGTTTTTCCGTCATTTCGGTTATTATGTAACCGGGAGCAATAGCATTTGATGTTATATTTCTTGCACCATATTCCCTTGCAAATGTTTTCGTAAGAGCAATAACACCTGCTTTTGAAGAGGCATAATTAACCTGACCGGCTGTTCCAAGTATCCCGCTAACCGAAGAAATATTAACAATTCTTCCAAATCGTTTTTTCATCATCTCTTTTACAGCGGCTTGCGAACACAAAAAAGTTCCTTTTAGATTTATATCAATTACCATATCCCATTCCTGTTCGGACATCCTAACGGATAAATTATCCCTCGTTATTCCTGCATTATTTACAAGAAAATCAACCGCACCAAATTGTTCCACAGTCTCTTTTATCAATCTTGTAGCATCGTCAATCTTTGAAACATCAGCAATAATTACAATAGATTTAACACCAAGTTCAATTATCTCTTTTGATGTTTTCTCAGCTTCATCCTTCATAACATCAGAAACAACAACGTTTATGCCCTGCTTTGCAAGACCTATTGCAATTTTTTTACCGATACCTCTTGCCGCACCAGTTACTATTGCGGTTTTATTATCTTCATACATACTTTAACTCCTTAAAAATTTTTTCCATATTTGCTATCTCAATGCCAATCTTTTCAACAACTTTTTTTTCTACAAATTTTCTACTCTGTTCAATGGCATTTTTTATGGCTTTAATATTCGACCTGCCATGACCTATAATAACAACACCATTTACTCCTAAAAGTAAAGCTCCTCCATACTCGGAGTAATCCAACTTTTTCTTAATCTTCTTTAAAGAGCTCTTTAAAAAGAAAACACCAATCTTAGAAAGAAGACTCAATCTTATCTCTTCTTTTAATAAGGTTGTTATCAAATCAACAAACCCCTCAGAAACTTTAAGAGTAACATTCCCGGTAAATCCATCTGTTACAATCAAATCAGCTTCACCAAGATGTATATCCTTACCTTCTATATTGCCAATGAAATTTATATCAAGCTTTTTTAAAATAGAAAAGGTGTTCTTAGTTAATTCATTCCCCTTAATATCTTCTTTTCCAATACTCATTAAGGCTATACGAGGCTTTTTTACACCTATAACGTTTTCAAGATACACCTTACCCATTAAGGCAAACTGAACCAAATTTTTAGGCTTGGAGTCTACATTTGCCCCAACATCAATAAGAAGAGAATGTCCTTTTAACGTTGGCACCATAACTGACAAAGCCGGGCGATCTATATTTTTTAAAGTACCTAATATTTCTTTAGATATAGCCATAACAGCACCGGTGTTGCCCGTTGATACAAGTGCATCAGCTCGTCCCTGTTTAAGTAAATCCAATCCTTTTTTTATAGAAGTCCTTTCCCGCTTTCTCCAATAGGTCAAAAATTGGTCCCTCATAGAGACCTCCTCAAGTGCATTAATGACAAATATTCTATCACTATTTTCCATCCTATTTTTTTTCAAAGCTTTTTTTAAAAGTCTTTCTTTCCCAACCAAGGCTATACTGCCCCCCTCATACTCTTTCAAATACTCTATGGCTCCTTGCACAACAGTTTCGCAACCATGATCTCCGCCCATGGCATCAACTGCGACAAGATTAACAGCCATTAATATAAAAATTTAAGTTTATTCTTCGGTACCTTTAACAACTTGCCGACCATCATAATAACCACAACTCGCACATATCCTATGTGGCAATTTAGGTTCCTTACATTGAGGACATACAGACAAACCCTCAACCTTTAATGCATGATGGGAACGCCTTTTATTTTTTCTCTGATGAGAGTGTCTTCGTTTTGGTAATGCCATTATTCACCCCTTAATATTATTAAAAATATTTATTCCTTTTATTGATTTATCACATTTACATTGTTCATAGTTCAGATTTGTGCCACACATCGGACATATTCCCTTACAATCACGGCTACAAATAGTCTTATATGGAATATTTAAATTGACTTGTTCCAAGATTAATCTTTCAATATCAATTTTCCCGTTACTGTAAAAAATGTATTCCATTTCCTCATCCTTCAACGAAGAAAAACTAAAATCCACCAAACCTAAAGGATATAATATTGTGTCAAATTTAGAATTTATAACAAAATCAAAATATTCAAGACATTTCATACATCTTACGGATAATTCAGTACTTATACTGCCTGAGACTTTGATTTTATCCATCTCTCTTACGAGATTAATAGAGTAAGAAACATCTTTTTTAAAAAAGCTATTCCCCTCTAAAAGTGCCTCGTTATCAGGCATAAACGTATCACTTATCTTTAATCTTTTTTTTTCTACTCTTCTTTCATCAATTATCATTACACAAAACCCTCATATAAACAAAACGAAAATTTACCATATTTCGTCCTAAAAGTCAATTGAACAACTTGCCTGAGTTTTAATCAATTTTTTTTTGATATAAGAACAAGAAAGATTTAATCATCTTCCCTGTTCTTATGTATTGCTTCGCTATTCAAACCATATTTTAATCAATTCGTCTTCTTCATCAACTTCTACAAGTGTCATCGGACCGTTTTTTTTCAATACCCTTAGTATCTTTTTTAAATCAAACTTACAGTGGTTTTTCATATTAATATCAATACTATCCTTTGTACATTCCGAAATCAATTCGATAATCTCCAAAGGAAATTTAAGATTAACCGTATTTTTTCTTTTTTGCTTGTTAAATATGGTTATTTTTAAATATTTAACCTCTCCGCTTGTTTTTTTGATACTCTTCTTTATTACTTTGAAATCATCAGTTGAATTCCCATAGATAGTCGTTACAGATAGTAACAAAGCAATAACAATAAACATAATAGTGACCAAACTTTTTTTCATTTTACTCCTCCTGTTTTAATTTATAGACATATACTGTCTTTTTTGAACATCTTTACATTTTTTTAACTTTACTTTATTTGTATCCTGATTTTATAGTAATTATTTTATTCCAGCCATATTTCTATGATGATATCTTCCACTTCAACTTTTAACTTTATCCCCGATTTAACCAACTTTTCCAATATCAAGTCAATACTATATCCTTTTTTTTTCAATAATTTCTTCTCTTTGTCGGGGAGTGCCTCCAATGCTAATTTTGCCAGTAAGAAAGGCATATTCAAAGAGAGCGTTTCTTTATTTCTTTCTTTATCAAAGATTGTTACGTGTAATTCTTTATTTTCAATATTTTCTCTGTTTTTATTAACAGATTTTAAAAGCTTTGGTTCTATTCTCATTAATGCAAGTTTAGCTCTGTCAATTAATTCTATATCGGTTTCATTGTTAATAATATTTCTTAAAACGGGTACAGACAATTTCGCCTTATTCTTATTCCTCGAATAACTCAATTTAAAAGCGGCATAATATTTTATTGTTTTCACAGAACTCTTCAAATAATCCGTTACTTTTAATAAATATTTGGTATTATTTCTTGAAAGCTTAAAGCTTATATCAATTATCGCAATATTTGCTTCCTCATAAAGACTTTTATTATTTGAAATTTTTGAATACATTTCATAACTACTCAATGCATCGTTATATTTTTTTAATTCCTCAAAACACTTACCCTTATAAAAAACGACTCTTTTATAAAATTCGCCATTCGGGTATTTTTTTATGTATAAATCAATAGTCTTTAAAGCCGATTGCCAATCTCTGTCAAAAAGTTTGATTTTTGCATTCTCAAACAAATTACTTTCATCCGATTTATTATTTGCTATCGCATTATATGTAAAAACAAATATTAACAAAACCATAAATAAAATTTTTACTTTTCTCATTTTAAACCTCACTAAAAGATGCTTCCGAACTTAAGAGCCGCACTTTAAAAAGTAGCCTTTCTTCTGTAATATACTTCTGTAATTGTTTTTGTTTATCACAATCCAATTTACCCTCGGACATCAATATTTCAATTAAGACCCATTCGATTTTTTTCAACAAGCTGTGTGAAACAAGCCATTTTGCATCATAAGAATCTTTATTAAAAAGCCTATTCTTTCTCAATAAACTTCTTACTCTTCTACTATTAATATATTTTATATCTGTTGTGATTGCTCGATTATTACAGACTTCCATAATCTCCGTTAATAATAAATTTGCCTGATCAAAATATGCATTTATTTCTCTTTTATTCAAAGTTGATTCTAATTTTGCCAATGTAATTATTGTTTCTTGATTATGCGTTTGGAATGAATTTGGTTTAGTAAAATTATTACTATTTCCATTATAGGAAATGAACTGTCCTATGAATATTCCAATCATAAGTATGACAACAGTTAAGGGTATTGCAAATTTAAAAGGAAAAGTAAAATATTTATTATCTTTTTTATTCTTTTTAAATTCATTTAATTTAACTGTTCTGACAATATCAATTGCATTCTTTTCCCAATTAATATCTTTCATTTGACTTTCAGTATTTATATTTATCTCATCAATTATTGAAAAAACATTAATTTTATCACTCTTCTTATTCATTTAAACACCTCAAATTGAACTGTCTTTTTTTCAAGTATCCTCACTGCTCTGTAATGAAGAGATTTAACCGTACCCACGGCAATATTCATAATTTCAGATATTTCAGAAAATTTATATCCGCTGTAATATTTTAAAATAAAGACCTGTTTTTGCCTTTTAGACAGATGCATAATATAACTTCTAACTCTATTTTTAATATGTTGTCTGTCAAAAACGTTTTTATCTTTTTCGCTTTCCGAATCAATTACAGATACAGAATCTAACATATCCTCATTAATGGTTTTATACTTTTTTGATTTGCGATAATAATCAATACATAAATTATAGGCAATACGAAACAACCAGCTTTTAAAAGCTCTTTTCTTGTTTACCATACCAAATTTATCAAGTTTTTCATAACTTCTTAAAAAAGTTTCCTGAACTATTTCCATAGCCTCATCCCTATCATTGAAAAAGCTAAAAGCAAGTTTATAAATATTTTTCTGATACAGTTTGACAAGTTCTGTAAAGGCTGACATATCTCCCAATTTGGCTTTACAAACGAGTTTATAGTCCCTTTCTCTTTCACTATTGCCTCCACAAAATACTTCCCGCTCTTTCATATCCCCATTTCTTAACAAGTCTTCCTTCCTTAAGCTTACAGTTTACCAAATATAAACAAATATAAACAGTTATAAATATGATAACCTTAATATAGATAAACGACATAATCACAAAAAAGGTTTACAAAAAAAAATGAGATGACTATATTTCTGAAATTTTAAGTATTTAATAAATCATAAGCTTCATTGAAGGCTTTATTGCTTCCGGCAACCAAATCTTTGATTATATCTTTTACGGACTTAATTTCATCAACAAGTCCAACACTCTGACCTGCCATTAATGAGCCCTCCTCGATATTACCGTCAACTACTGCCTTTCTTAATGCTCCAACCCAATATTTTTCAACCTCGTATTGAGCATCTATTCTCGATATATCTCCGCTATTAAGCTTTCTTAAAAGTTCCAATTGAAGATTACCAAAATTATCCATGCCTTTATTTTTTAATGCCCTGACAGCTACAACCGGCAATGAAGAATCGTATTGTGGAGTTGCAAAAGCCTCTCTTGCTCTCGCTTTCTTAAATCTTGTTTTAAATTTTTCATGAGCAGGACTTTCCTCGGACATTGCAAAAATTGTCCCCATTTGAACACCACTTACTCCCATTAAGAATAGATGTGCAATCATTTTACCCGTAGCTATTCCGCCTGCAACAAATATTGGAATATTAGGAAAATTAAAGAGTACCTGTTGTAGCAATACAATTGTTGAAACATGCCCTATATGTCCTCCGGCTTCACTTCCTTCAAGAATAAGTGCGTCGGTTCCATAACTTATCATCCTCTCGGCAATTGACTCTGTTGAAGCAAAACACATTACCTTTGTCCCTGATGACTTAGCCATTTCAACTTCGCTTTTTCTTGGAAAGCTACCGGCAAAAACTATAAAGGGAACTTTTTTTTCTACCGCTAATTTAAGATGATTCATATAGTTAGGGGCTATGGTAATTAAATTGACCGCATAATTAACCTTTGAGTTTTTTAATACATCTATTTCTTTTTCAAATAAGTCAACCGGCATATTACCGGCTGCCAATACACCAAGTCCACCTGCTTTGCCAACCGAGATAACAAGCCTTGAGTCGCTTATCCAAGTCATTGCACCTGATATTATAGGATATTTTGTATCAAGAAATTCTATTCCACGTTTCCAAAAACTAAAGTTTTCTATATTTTTCATGAGCAAATTTTAACAAAAAAAACATTATTTGTCGATAAAATATTTTTCAAAAAAAGAGCTTATAAATTTGACAAAAAAATATTGGTGTGATAAAAGTGTAATGTGATGTACGCAACATGATCGTGATTTTGGTTTTTTAAAGGTAATTGTATGCTTAAATATTTTGGGAAAAGTGATATAGGTAGAATTCGCAGTGATAATGAGGATTACTATACAGTCAAAAAAATTGATAAAGAAGAAACTCTTTTTATTGTTGCTGACGGCATGGGTGGACATCAGGCTGGAGATGTAGCTTCAAGCCTTGGAACAACAAGTTTTGTAAAGCAATATAAAAAATTAAGAGCAGGGGAAATGTCCATCCCAAAATCATTAAAAATAGCATTAGAAAAGGCAAATAATTCTATTTTGGATAAGGCAACAAAAGAACCTGATAAAAAAGGTATGGGAACTACATTTTCCGCTTTTGTTGTTGAGGGAATGAAAGGTTATATTATTCATATTGGTGATTCAAGAATATATCAAGTTAGAAATAATAAAATAAAACAATTAACGATTGACCACACTTTTGTAGAAAAGATGGTACAAAACGGAAAAATAACGAGAAAAGAGGCAAGAACCCATCCTCATAGAAATATTTTATATTATTCGTTGGGTGCAAGAGAAGTTTTAGAGCCTCATGTCATAAATGAGTTTGAGATATATGATAATGACTCTTTTTTAATGTGTTCTGACGGGTTGAGTACTATGATTGAGGATTCGGTATTAAAAGATTATTGTTTACTATATCCTCCTGAAAAGGCAGTGGAAGAATTAATAAATCTTGCCAATAAAAATGGTGGAAGCGATAATATCACAGTACAGGTATTACATTTTGGTGATGTATCATCACAGGATAAAACAACACCCTTAGATGTTGAATCTTTTAGAGTTAAAGTAAGTAAACTTAATAAGAGTTTTTGGACTATGATAGTTTTATTAGTTATGTTAATAATTATGCTTTTTATATTATTTATACTGTAAGTGCTTTTTGTATTATTATGAAAATAAAAAAAAAAAATCGGTAATATCTTAATCGAAAAAGAGATAGGTCGTGGTGGTTTTGGTGTAATATATTTAGGAATAGACACCTCTTTAAATAGAAAAGTTGCCGTAAAGGTTTTGGATTCAAAATTAACAAATAACGAACAAAATTTAGCCTTATTCAAACAGGAGGCTATTACTCAAGGGCAGATGGATCATCCTAATATTGTATCTGTTCGTCATTTTGATAAGATAGATTCAACTTATTTTATTGTATTTGAATATGTTCATGGACGTTCCCTTGAATCGTTATTGGAAAGTGAAAAACATCTTACACTGAAACAAGCATTAAAGTATATGAAACATATATTAAGAGGTCTATACTTTGCTCATTCAAGAAATATTATACATTTCGATGTCAAGCCATCCAATATCTTGATAACTGATTCGGATGTTGCTAAACTTACAGATTTTGGAATTGCTCGGTTATTTGGCACTACCTTAAATAATAAATCGGGACAGAGATATGGCACTCCTATTTATTCTTCGCCGGAACAAATCTTAGGACTGTCTCCCGATTTAAGATCAGATATATATTCTTTTGGCATAATGACATTTAGAATGTTGACAGGTATTCTTCCTTTTAGTTTTGACATAGATAATAGTATTAAAAAAGAAACTCTTTTAACAGAGAGTGCTATTAATTTCCCCACTGATATAGATAAAAAAACGAAAAATTTCATTGATTTATTTATATTGAAAGCCATCAAAAGAGATGTGGAAATGCGTTATCAAACAGTATTGGAAATGTTAGAAGTATTGGACAATATTGATGAGTCGATATAATTACCTATTGGCAATACTTTTTCTTCTGTTAATGGGGTGTATTATATTTAGTCAATTTGCTTCTTCTAATAATTCGGCAATAAATTTAATAATAGCACAACTTCATTGTGGCTTAAAAATGAAGATAAGTCGCTTTAATAATAATAAAATTCGCTTTCCAAACGGCTATGAAGAAATTAATATTTTGGCTAAATCTTTTAAATTCAAAAAGCTTGAATTAGTCAGGTTTTCTAAAGGTAGCAAACTCGGTCCGGCTAAAATAACATTTAAACTAAAACTTATTGGTAAGAATGTATATATACGGTTTATATACTACGGTTGCGAATATATTATTAAGAGAAGCCAAATAGGTACGGTAGCAATTATTTGATGCTTATAAGTAATTAAAACTTCAATACTTGCTCTTTTTTAACCGAAACATTCCGATATATAGTGTTTCTTAAAATTTTAGGTATTGCCAAAAAGATATTTTTTTTATAAAATGTGTTATTAATGTATTAAAAAAGGAGATTCAAATGGTAAAGAAGAGTTTAGTTCTGTTTTTTATTTTAGTCTATATTAGTGCGGGTTTTTTGATTGCGGGAATGGAAAAGTCATCTACAGACACAGTAATGAAAAAAAAGCAAGAAAATACGCAAGAAAATACGCAAGAACATAAAACCGGTGCTGTGACTGAAAAAGCTATTGAGTCATCCTCTCACAAAACACCGGTAGAGCATAGCCACGAACCCGGCAATACGGAGCATAAAGGTAATGAACATAATGTTCATCATAAAGAATTGAAAGGATTACCTATTTGGTCGGCAATTCCATTCGTAGGGATTCTTCTATCAATTGCATTACTTCCGTTATTTGCTCCGAAATTCTGGCATCATAATTTTGGCAAACTCTCTGCTTTTTGGGCATTATCATTTTCTGTTCCGTTTTTCTTTGCCTATAAATCTCAAGCTATTCATGAAATATTACATATATACATAATAGACTACATCCCTTTTATAATTTTACTCTGGGCTCTTTTTACCATTTCAGGCGGGATTTTACTTAGAGGAAAAATAAAGGGTAAACCCATAACCAATCTTATGTTTTTAATAATCGGTACACTTTTGTCTTCTGTGATTGGAACAACCGGCTCGGCAATGTTGCTTATACGTCCGATAATCAGAGCAAATGCACATAGGAAAAATAAGGTACATATAATCGTGTTTTTTATTTTTCTTGTTGCAAATATAGGAGGTTCGCTATCTCCGCTTGGTGATCCACCCCTATTTCTGGGATTTTTACATAATGTAAGCTTTTTCTGGACATTAAGCTTATTCCCTCATATGGCATTATTGAGTGCAATTCTACTGACAATGTTTTTCTTTTTGGATTCTTATTATTTAAAGAAAGAAAATGTTAAAGATGAGGCAGAAGATAATGAGCCCAAAGAACCTATTAAAATACTGGGATGGCATAATGCATTTTTTTTAATGGGTGTTATTGCCGGAGTATTGTTCTCGGGAATGGTTAAATTACCTGAGATAAATATTTTTGGTATTGAACTTGGAATGCAAAATCTCGTTAGAGACGGTTTCCTTATTTTGATGGGTATTCTTTCTCTCAAAACTACTAAAAAGGCTGTTAGAAAAGAAAATGGTTTTACATGGTTTCCAATTCAGGAGGTTGCAATTCTATTTGCAGGCATTTTTATGACTATAATTCCTGCACTTGCCATTCTTAAAGAAGGTGGAGCAGGTTCTCTTGGTTTCATTGTAAATGCTGTTGAAAAGCCATGGCAATACTTCTGGGTAACAGGTAGTTTGTCAAGCTTTCTTGATAATGCACCTACTTATCTTACCTTTTTCAATACTGCGCTTGGTAAGTTTTATTCCGGTATGAGTGAGGCTGAGGCTGTTCCATTATTAATGAATGCCAAGACTATATTTTTACAGGCTATATCCACAGGTGCTGTATTTATGGGTGCTATGACATACATAGGAAATGCCCCTAACTTTATGGTAAAGTCCATAGCTGAGGAAAATAACATACAAATGCCGAGTTTCTTTGGGTATATGTTAAAGTATTCCTTTATTTATTTATTACCTGCATTTATCGTTGTTACCTTGGTTTTTTATTGATAGGATTGTACAAAGAATGCTTGCTATAGGTGTATGATATTAGTGAAATTTAAAAAAGCAATTTACAACTTGCCTATTGTTTTTTTTGTATTTTGGATAATAGCTTTAAATGCAAATTGCAAGAATTCCAATATAGAAGGTGATTGGAACGTAAAGATTGAATATAATAATCTTTTGAAAAAAAAAGTAATTCCCGAAAAATCAATATTTACATATGATAAAAACAATGTTTTTTGTATTAACGGGAAGAAAACAGGAAAGTATAAGAAGAAGGGCGACTATATAAGAATATTAATATATAAGAAATCTTTTGTTATTCATGGAGAATTGATTGACGGCAATACAATAAAGGGCGATTTAAAAAAAATTATTACCGACGACATTGTCGCATATTGGACGGCAAAACGAAAAATAATCGTTGACTAAATAAGTTGACTAAATAAGTTGACTAAATATATTATTATGTTATCTTCTAATTTAATACGATTGATGTCAATTGTAATATTTTATTTTACAGGTATTGAATAACAAAAAAGGGGGGATTTATGAAAAGAAATTATATACGGATTGTTTTTATGACAATATTTTTTTTAAGCGGACAGTTTTTATTCTCTACTGTTTCCACAAATAATGCTCCTGATAATAAAAAAAACAATTGGATGCCGGAAGAATTGATCTTATTGACAAATGATTTACTCGACTTAGATATAAAAATTAATGCAATTGATGAATATGCACCTGAAAAATCACCGGATTTTAAGAATTTGCAAAAGATAAATCAATTGGTTGACGAATTGGAATTTAATAAACGAAAATTCGATTTATTGATTAATAAGTATAAACTCATTGAAAAAAAAATATTAGGTTTTTTACTAAAATATTCTAAAAATAATAAGAATACAAATGAAATAATTAAAACTCTAAAACAATATAAAAAAAACGGTAAATACAGTCTTTTTAAATTTCAAAAATCCATAAATAATATTGCTTTGAAAATTGAACGATTGAAAAGAGATATATCGAGAATTCAACTTAACGCCAAGACTCTTGCATTAAAATCTGGCATAAAGGGTAAAAACACCAAAGCATTAAGTGTCATGAGTATATCGGAACGAATACAGAGATTCAAAGATGACCTTATAAAATTAAAAAAAGAATTAACTATTGAAGAAGAACTTCTAAAGGCACAAAATGAGGCTGAAGATTTTCAAGTAGAAAAAATTAAAGAAAAAAACAATGAAATAACTATATTAAAGAAAAATGCAAAAAGAAATAAGAATATTATTCAACGAACCGTATTTTTAATTAAGGCAAGAGTTATAAGAGAAAGGCTAAACGGCTTAGAAACGCCTAAATTGAATACAATTAAAGCTCACAAATATCTTATTAAGACCAAAATTGATACTCTTAAAGAAAAAATAACAAAAAACATACATGAACAAAAATTACTTGAAAAAATAAGAAAAAAAGAACTTATTGATAATGTAATTAAGAGCTTTATCATTATAATAATTGCCTTAATTTTCGTTCTAATACTGATAAAACTTTCAAAGTATATCAGCCTTAAAATATTAAAACGTGTTGAGAAAAGCGAAAAATTTGACGCACATAAGAAACAAAGATATAACACCCTATCATCCGTGTTACTATCATTTTCAAGAATTTTAATTTGGACAGTTGCTGTTTTTTGGACGCTTGGAGAGCTTGAAGTTGACTACGGTCCCTTTCTTGTCGCTGCCGGTGGTATCTCTCTTGCCATTGGCTTTGGTGCTCAATCCCTTGTAAAGGATATTGTTACGGGTTTCTTTCTTTTAATAGAGGAACAATTTGCACTTGGAGATTTTGTTGAAATAAACGGGAAAAGCGGAACCGTTGAAAAAATATCCTTAAGAACAATAAGATTCAGATCATTGGACGGGACTGTTCATATTATACCGAACGGAAATATCTCAAATGTATCGAACTCATCATACAGATGGTCAAGAGCCGTTGTAAAGATTGGAGTTTCATATAATGAAGATACCGCTCATGTTCTAAAGGCATTAAAAGAGGCTACTGATATGGTTTATAATATGCCTGCATTAAAAAAATTATTCCTTGAGGAGCCTTCTATTCAAGGTATTTTAGCATTTAATGATTCCTCTGTAATGTATCGAGTAATAGCAAAAACCGAATCGGGTGAGCAATGGGGTATAGAAAGAGAGATAAACAAGGCTATAAAAAAAGTCTTTGACAGAGAAAACATTGAAATCCCATACAACTACATAAATGTTGTAAACGTTAATTAAAATAAAGATTGAGTTTAACACAGTTAAAGCGAGTACATTCTATATTGTAGTGGATTTTAATGAAAACTTTGAAAAATTATTGATTCTTTTTAAGGATTATTATAAAATATATTATGTCAAAAATAATAAAGATTGAATGTCCTGCCTGTCATGAGGAACTATGGATTGATACCGAGAGCAAAAAAATAATCCAACATAAAAAGAATAAAAAAAAGAATTTTTCATCTTTTGAAGAGCTTATCATAGAGGAACGCAAAAAAAAAGAACAGGTCGATGAGAAATTTGAGCTTGCACGAAAGCTCAAGGAAGAGAAAAGAAAGGAAGCTGAGGCTTTTTTTAAAAAATCTTTTCAAGATTAAATTTTTATTCAGAAAAATAAAAACTACGGGAAGTTTAAAATGAGAAAGAAAATATTATTAATTCATACGGGTGGAACAATAGGAATGATAAAGGATAAAGACAGCGGTGTTCTAAAACCGGATTCTTTTTATAAGAGTATTTCAAATATTATCCCTGAATTATCCTATATAGCTGAAATTATAACTGAAATTCCCTTTGTTGTTGACAGCTCGGAATTAAATTTTAAGCATTGGAGCGAAATAGCCGATTTAATTGGTAAATATATTGAAACTGTTGACGGCGTGGTAATTACCCACGGCACAGATACCCTAACATATACTGCATCAGCCCTATCCTTTATGCTTCAGAACCTACCCATTCCCGTTATTCTAACAGGAGCTCAAAAACCTATGAGTGAATTAAGAACAGACGCAAAGTCTAACTTAATAAATGCAGTTGAACTTGCAACCTGCGGAATAAATGAGGTAGCAATATTTTTTGATGATAAATTAATGAGAGGTAATCGCAGTATAAAAAAACATATAAATCATTTCGATGCCTTTGATTCTCCCAATTATCCACTCTTAGGAAAGGTTGGCATTGATATAGAGATATATGAGAAAAATTTACTAAAGAGCAATGGTATCTTTCATATATTTAATAAGTTTGATCACTCGATAGCTGTTTATAAAACATTTCCCGGTTGCAGTACGGAATATTTTATTCCAGGAAAAAATATCAGAGCAATAGTTTTAATTG
Source organism: uncultured Clostridia bacterium (assembly GCA_964406785.1). Taxonomy (GTDB): domain Bacteria; phylum Acidobacteriota; class Aminicenantia; order UBA2199; family UBA2199; genus JAOZTV01. The sequence goes on along the minus strand of CAYOTE010000023.1, from coordinate 825 downwards.
CCTATGGTGCCGGCAATATACCGCTTAAAAATAACGATTTATTTGAAAGGGTAAAAGCTTGGATAAAAGACGGTAAAATTGTGGCACTTTTAAGTGAGACAAAGGCAGGTAAGGTTGATACCTCCCTGTATGAATCAGGCAATAAGCTATTGGAAGCGGGAGTTATTCATTCCAAAGATATGACCTTTGAGGCCGTTATCACAAAGCTTATGTTTTTGCTTGGACAGTATCAAGACACAAAATTAATAAAAAAATACTTCAAGAAATCATTATCAGGCGAGATTTCTTAATTATTGACAAAATTTGTCAATAAGAATAACAAATAATGTTTTAAAAAAAACCTATAAACTTAAAACCCTATCATATAGGGGAATTTTAACCTTGGCATTAATATTGCATACTAAATATATTAAAAAAAAGGAGGAAACAAATTATGAAAAACAAAAAAGGTTTTACATTGATTGAATTATTAATCGTTGTTGCAATCATCGGTATTATTGCAGCTATTGCTATCCCGAACTTAATAAGAGCACTTCACAAGGGCAAACAAACAAGAACTCTCGGAGATATGAAGAGTATCGCAACTGCTATAGAAGCCTACAGAACTGAGTGCCATTTCTTGCCGGGTATTACTTCTGCAACTACGGCAGAGGATGCCTTTGGAACTATTGCTAACCCCACGGCACTTGGACATATTGCTGGTAATCAAAGAGTTACAAAAGATGGTTGGGGAGATAATATGCAAGTTATAAGTACTGGAGGGGGCTTTGGTGTCTATTCAGTTGGAAGTGCTGGAAAAGGTGGTGGAACTACAGTACCCGCTTT
>CAYOTE010000022.1:0-17448 GCA_964406785.1 uncultured Clostridia bacterium | reverse complement strand
TTCTAACTTTATTTAACAGAGCTGAGTCTTACAGGCTTAATATTAATCAATTATTAATTTCTGAATTTGAAACTAATTAATATACATTATATGATAGTATAGACAGATATAAACATAGAGGTATAAAAAATGGAAAAAAGGGACTATTATGAAGTACTTGAAGTTACAAGAGAGTCTTCAACTAATGAAATAAAAAAAGCGTATAGGAAAATTGCGATGAAATATCATCCGGATAGGAATCAAGACAATGTTGAAGCGGAAGATAAATTTAAAGAGGCATCGGAAGCTTATTCTGTGTTAGGTAATGTGGAAAAAAAAGCTTTATATGACCAATTTGGCTTTGACGGGTTAAAAATTCAGGGACAGGGCTTTGGAAATTCAGGGTTTTCAGATTCAATATTTTCGGATTTTGGTGATATCTTAGGCGATATATTCGGTTATGGAGGAGCTTCGGGACGAGCAAGAGAAAATATGCCGAGAAGAGGCAGAGACATCGGTATTGAGGTTGAAATAGATATGAAAGATGCCTTTTTAGGTATTACAAAAGATATTGATATAGAAAAAGAAACTATTTGTACAAGTTGCAAGGGTGATGGCAACAAACCGGGGCATTCTCCTGAAGTATGTAATGCCTGTGGTGGGCATGGTACAGTTAGAAGAAGCCAGGGCTTTTTTTCTATTTCAACACCCTGTCATACCTGTGGCGGTGCCGGTAAGATAATCAAACATCCTTGTGAAGAGTGTAGAGGCTCGGGACGAATTACTGAAAAGAAAACTATTAAAGGTGTTTCCTTTCCTCCCGGTGTTGATACGGACAATAAACTTAGGGTAAGTGGTGAAGGCGATGATGGAGTAAATGGCGGTAGAGCCGGAGATCTTTATCTTATTATTAGGGTTAATGAAACTGACGGATTCAGACGTGAGAATAATAATCTTATTTATGAACTTAATATTTCTTTTGCTCAGGCAGTATTGGGTGATGAAGTTGAGATTAAAACCTTTGCCGGAGCTGAAAAAATTAAGATACCAAAAGAAACGCAAACAGGTACTGTTTTAAAAATAAATAATAAGGGCTTTAATAAGGTAAATGGATGGGGTAAGGGTGATTTGTTGATTGTAATTACAGTTGTTACACCTGAGAAAATATCAAAACGAGAACGGGAATTGTATAAGGAATTAGGAACACTTGAAAACAAAGATTATAAGTCTAAAAAATCATTTTTTGGTATAGCTAATTAAACGGAGGTCTTGTGGACTTAAGACGATTTTTTAGTAGGGCTGATGTCAACGGTTCTTTTATAGATTTGGTAGATGAGGAAGCTTATCATTTGAAAAAAGTTCTTAGAGTAAAGAAGGGCAAAGAAATTGAAATAACCGATGGAGATGGTACTCTTTATTTTGGTATGGTAGATAGCTTTTTGGAAAATAGTGTCAGAGTAAAAATAGAAAAAACAAAACGATTTGATAAAAAAAAAAAAAACATAATTATAGCACCATCGCTCTTAAAGAGAGCTTCAATGAATCTTATGATTGAAAAATTATCTGAAATAGGTGTGGACGAAATAACTCCGGTTTTATTTAATAGAACAGAGTTAAAAACATCTGATAAAATTATTCAAAAATGGGAAAAAATAGCAATAGCATCTTTAAAGGTTAATAAAAGTGTATGGCTTACTAAAATTAATTTACCTGTAATATTAAAAGATTTAATAGAAAAGTATAAACTCATTAATAATAAAATAATGTTGGATATTGACGGCAATACAAAGGTCTCTGATAAAACAGTTTTGGATACTATAGCTGTTATAGGACCACCCGGAGATTATATTATTGCTGAAAAAAATTTATTGATTGAAAACAAATATAAATCTATTAAGATTAATAGTTCTATATTAAAGGTTGAAACTGCTGCAGTTTCAATAGCTGCCGTTTTGAAGGAAAGAGATTTTTTTGTGGAGACATCATAATGGATATTAGCGGAAAGATTGGGAAATTCAATATATTAAGAAAGCTTGGTAGCGGAGGTTTTGGAACAGTTTATCTTGCTGAGGATACGGCTTCTAAAATTGAGAATGAATCTGTATTGATGGCACTCAAAATACCTCATCGTTTAGGTGCGGGGCTTGACAAATTAAAACAAGAGTTTATTTTGCAATATAAACTTAATTCTCATCCTAATATTGTTAAGTTGCATTCTTTTGATATAATCGAGGGTAATGTTGTTATGGTGATGGAGTATATTAAAGGGAAGGATATTGAAGAACTTATTGATGATAATGGTCCCTTGAATGTAAGTACTGCCCTAAAGTACTTTAAACAAATTTTATCGGCTGTTGGTTTTGCTCATATCCATAAAATTATTCATAGAGATATCAGACCTTCAAATATATTAATAGACTCTTATGATAATGTTAAAGTTACTGACTTTGGAACTTCAAAACTACTTGGAGATAAACCTTTTGCGACTACAAGAATAGGCTCTCCGCCTTATATGGCTCCCGAGCATTTTAACGGGAGGGCAGTATATGCTTCGGATATATATTCGTGCGGTGTACTTTTTTATGAGATGACAAGCGGTTTCCCGCCTATAATATCAGCCAATCCTATGGAGATAATGAGAAAAGTTAACAATGGTGATATTATACCTTTAATTAGAAAGGTCCCTAAAATAAAAAGAGAATTAAATAAAATAATTATGAAAGCTCTATCTCCAAAGTTAGAAGACAGATACCGTTCTATTGATGAGCTTATTTATGATATTGATAAATTGGAAAATAAAAAAGATGATAGAATTAGTGAGATTTTACAGATTAAACAAAGAATTTATGCCAGAACTCAAAGGGATGAGGTTGCTTGTTGGCGTTGTAAAAAAACAATTTCTGTTAATGAACGGTTTTGTCCTTACTGCGGTGAAGAAATTTTATGAAAAGCAATGTAAAGATTAATAAAGTTGACTACCATAAAATAACAAGAAAAAATATAGAGGATAATTTAAGATATCTTAGATTGCTTGCAAAAGATTTCAGTACTATCTCAAAGGCAAGTACAGAGGTTATAAATTTACAGGCGATATTAAATCTTCCGAAGGGTACAGAACATTTTATTAGCGATATACACGGGGAGTATGAGTCCTTTATCCATGTTTTAAAAAATGCTTCAGGTGTAATTAAGATGAAGATAGAGGATATTTTTAAAAACAGTTTAAGTGAGGCTGAGAAGAAAAGTCTTGCAACTCTTATATATTATCCGGCAGAAAAAATAAATATTATTAAAATGCAAAAATCTAAGGGCAGTACTGCAAATAATAATATAAAAAAATGGTATGAAAAAAAGCTTTATCAATTGATAGAAATTGCAAGGGTTGTATCTTCAAAATATACAAGGTCAAAGGTAAGAAAGTCATTCCCAATTAGATTTTCTTATATTTTAGAAGAGTTGCTTTACGAAAACCCATATAGACTAAATAAACAGGATTATTATGAACAAATTATTGCAACTATAATAGATCTTGACAGAGCAAGAGATTTTATTATAGCTTTATCCAATTTAATACAACGATTATCTGTTGATAAAATGCATATACTTGGAGATATTTTTGATAGAGGTCCTGGTGCAGATATAATTATTGATGCTCTTGTTAAATATCATTCCGTCGATTTTCAATGGGGTAATCATGATATTTTATGGATGGGGGCAGCCTCAGGTTCACGCGTATGTGTTGCAACCGTATTAAGACTTTCTCTCAGATACGGTAATATGGGGACGCTTGAAGAGGGCTATGGTATAAATATTCTTCCGCTTGCTACGTTTGCAATGGAGTTTTATAAGGATGAAGATAATGCTTTCTTTGATCCTAAAAACATTAATAATGATGAGCAACATGATCATGAAATAAGTCTTATAAGAAAGATGCACAAGGCTATTGCTATAATTCAATTCAAATTAGAGGGACAATTTGTAAAAAGAAGACCCGAATTTGATATGGGAAACAGACTGGTTCTTGAAAAGATTAATAAAGAGGACTCTACAATTATTATTGATAATAAAATTTATGACTTAAATGATAATTATTTTCCTACCTTAAATTTGAAAGAACCGTATAAATTAACCATGCAAGAGGAAAGAGTAATCGAAAAATTAACACAATCATTTCAAGTTAGTTCGAGATTGAATAAACATATTAACTTTTTGTATTCAAAGGGCAGTTTATATTTAAAGTATAATTCTAATCTAATGTTTCACGGTTGTGTTCCTATGAATAAAGACGGAAAACTCTCGAAATTTAAAATAAACGAAAAGTCTTATTCGGGAAAAATCCTATATGACAAATTATACGGTATTGCAAGGGATGCTTTTTTTAGAAGAGAAACAGATGAAAAGAAATTGTATGATATTGATATTATGTATTATCTATGGTGTGGTCCTAAATCACCTCTTTTCGGTAAGGATAAGATGTCTACTTTTGAACAGTATTTTATTAATGATAAAGAATCTCATATTGAGGTAAAAAACCCTTTCTTTACGATGTATAGAGATAAGGTTGAGTCGTGTAAACTTATTCTAAAAAACTTTAAAATGGATGTGAAAAACAGTAAAATAATTTGCGGACATGTCCCTGTTAAGGTTAATCAGGGTGAAAGTCCGATTAAGGCTAAGGGAATGTTGCTTGTTATCGACGGGGGCTTTTCAAAGGCATATCAACCTCAAACCGGTATTGCGGGATATACTTTAATATATAACTCATTTGGAATGCAGTTAGCCTCTCATGAAAGCTTTGACTCGACAAAAAAGGCAATAGATGAAGAAAAAGATATCTTATCGACCAAGAGAGTTTTAGATCGTAAAACTAAGAGAATAAGAATAAAAGATACGGATATAGGAACCGAATTGAAAAATCAAATAGCTGAGCTCAAGATGCTTCTTACTGCATTTAAAATGGGCTTAATTAAAGAAAATCTTTTCAGATATGATCGTAGAGGCATTTAATAAAATTCATCTAATTTCTCTTTTTGTAGTATTTTTTTTAAATTCATACTGATATTAGGCTTTTTAAGATTGCGTAAAATTTGGTTAAAAATTCAGGATTAAATATCTTTTGTCTTCAAACTCTGATAAAATCAGGGCGTGAGGTTTATTGAATGATTTTTTCTAATATTTTTTATTTTTTTTCCGTACTTGTTATTATATCTTCTGCATCCGTGAAAAATGGCTCTGTAAATTTTCCTATAAATATTATGTGGATTATTGTTCTTATTATATTATTTATCAACTTTAATAAGAGTTCATTCAAACGATTAAGACGTAAGTATGACGAATGTGAAGTAAAATATACTATGAAAAATAGTTTTAACAGAGTTTTAAATAAGAATATGTTTCTTGCATTATTAGTTTTTTCTCTGTCTGTAATAGTTTTTGATTTAAAATTTTTGTTATTGCAAATCCCAATAATAAAAGAGATTGGCTTTTTAACAGATATATTACTTATGAGTTATTTTATATTATTACTTTCGATTATTTGGTATTGGTCATTTAAGTATTTTGATGACATTTACTCTCTTGGACTTTCTGCTAAAGATAATATTATGTCCAATATAAGATTTAATCTCGCAATTATTATACCATGGATAGTCATTGTTGTATTGTCGGATATTATTTCGTTTTTGCACATTTCGTTTTTTCAAAATACGAATTATGGTGTTTTTGGCGAGCTTGGAATAATGGTTTTTTATTTGTTTATATTTCTCATTATAACACCTTTTTTAATTACAAAATTATGGGAGTCCGAGAACTTGGAAGACAATGACATAAAAATGATGATACTTGACTATTGTTTATCTCAAACTGTTAAGTTTAAAGGCTTATTATCTTGGAATGCATTAAATAAGGGCATGATAACAGCTGCTGTGATAGGTGTTGTTTATCCGTTTAGATATCTTTTATTAACGCCAAAATTAATGGGACTTTTAAATAAGGACGAAATACTTGCCGTTGTTAGTCATGAAGTGGGGCATATTAAAAAAAAACATATTTTCTTATATATTATGTTTTTTATTATGGCTATACCGACTTTGTCATTGTTTGCTATGTATCTTGTTAGAATGTTTCAGGTTACAGAACCGTTCAAATCTCTGTTTATTTTACTGTATGAGCCTAATGGTATCTTTGTAAGTGTGTTGAAAGATTTAATAACTATTTTTTTATTAATTGTATATTTCAGATTCTTTTTTGGGTATCTTATGAGGAATTTTGAAAGACAGGCTGACATTTATTGTTTTGAGTCGGGTATTAATCCGAATCATTTAATCACTTCATTCGAAAAATTAAATACTGTAATCAATGAGCCTGATGATAGTAAAAATTGGCATCATTTTAGTATATATGAACGAGTGAAATTCCTAAATAAATGTGTCAAAGAACCTAATCTCGTTACAAAACATAATAAAAAAGTAAAGAATGCTGTAATAATTATGGGATTAATTGTTATATTGGCGTTTAGTTTTTCTTTTACTTTTATCTATAATAATACCTTTATTTCAAAAAAAGAAGAATTAGAACTTAATCTGGCTATTGTAAAAAAAATGATTGAGAAAAGCCCTAATGACTATAGACTGTATGCAAACTATGGGATGTTAAACTATATGGCTGAGAATTGGGAAGAAACAATAATTGCTTTTAAGAGTTCATTGTTAATAAATAAAAATCAACAGGATGTACTAAATAATCTTGCATGGTTATTGCTCAAATGTAAGAATAAATTATTTATAAATAAAGCAGAGGCATTAAAATACGCAAAGAGAGCGTTTAGCTTAATAGATGAGAATAAAATATCTAATTTTACATATATTATTGATACTCTTGCAGAGGCATATTATCAAAACAAATTATACGAGCAGGCACTCATATTTTCAAAGAGAGCAAAAGATTTATCAAAAAACAAAAAAGCGTATTACGAAAAACAGTATGAAAAAATGAAGAGAGCAAGCTTACAAAATATAGGTTTTACCGAAACGATTTAATTAACTATAAGATAAAACAATATAGGTGATTGATGTCTATTGTTACAAGAATAAAAATGTTATTGTTATTGCCGGAATCAAAACAATATTGTATTATCCCTTTAATGGTAAAAGGTAAACAGAATGATAAAAACAAAAAACACACTTTACAAATAGTATATTAGAGTAGATTAGACCTGAAATTTTCATCAAAATTGTGGTGAAATGTTCAAGAAGTCTGTTATAAGAAGTTAATTGATTGAAACGAATTAAACATAGTTGCAGTATTTTGAAAGGAAGATTATTGAGCCTAACGCAGTTAGAATGGGCTTATTGGACATTGCAATAGGTTCTGGCTAAAATTTCATGGTTTGTTATCTTATTGACAAACAATAGAAAAAAAATTAATATTAAGTGGAGTTAAAATTAAGATGTATCATTTGCTACGTATCATTGGTATGTTGCTTGTATAGAGATGATAATGTATGGAGTTTGATAGGAAGGTATGATATGAAGTTTGTTTCTATAGTTATAAATGGTTTTGATGTGAAGGTTGCCTTTGACGAGAATAGTGTTCATATTTATAATGCATATCCCATTAAGGATGAATTGAAGTTAAGGGGGTATAGGTGGGATCCTTTACAAAAGACTTGGTATAATGATAGAGCTGATGTTGAATCTGAGTTGGCTGTTTTAAATAATAATTTAAAATCTGAACAAATCGAACAAATTGAACAAATTGTAAAGAAACCTAATGAAAGACTGTTTAATATTGATAAAAAAGAATCAAAGACAACGGATATGCCAAAATCAAGTTCTGTATCCGAATTGCGGAATAGATTACATAGAATAATTACAAACTATGTTGAAGGGAATATATGGGTTAGGGGGGTTATAGCCTCTGAACTTAAAAATTATAATTGGGCATCTTACTTCGATCTTAAGGATGAAAATGATTTAAACGATGTATATTTTTCCTCTGAAATAAAGGTTGGTGTCTTGTCTTCTATTAATTATAAATTGAAAAAAATGGGTGTTGCCGATAATTTGAGCAAGGATTTACCTGTCTTATTATTGGTAAAGGTTGAGTTGTCGCATAAAAAAAATATTAATATTCGTCTAAGTGTGATAGATATTTTACCTGAGTTTACAAGGGAAAAGATAAAAAATCAAAGAGAAGTTACCATTGATAAGTTACAGGGCGAAGGTATATTGGAAAATCAAAAAAAGAAATCATTGCCTCTGCTTGTTAGAAATATAGGACTTATTACATCTGAACAGGGCACATCAATAAGAGATATTTTAGCAGGCATGGATAGGTATAGTTCTAAGTATGATATAAATTTTATTGATGCGAGAATGGAGGGAGACAATGCTGTTGCTACTATAATAAAAGCAATTGAATATTTTGAAATGAAAGAAACGCCTCCCGATTTAATAGTAATAGCAAGAGGCGGGGGTAGTGAACAATCACTTTCTGTTTTTAATGATTATAAATTATGTAAGAAGGTTTGCAAATCTGAAATACCTGTTTTAACGGCGATTGGACATGAGAAGGATTTCTCGGCAATTGAGTTATGTTCGTTTTTGACGCCTTCGCCTTCAACTCCTTCGGGAATCGGTAAATATTTTTTTGACAGATATCTTGAACTACAAAAAAAATTATTAGAAATGTTTAATAAAATAGCCAATCTTAGCTCTATACTTTTAAAGGATCACAGGTATGCCGTTCATAAAAATATAAGTTCAATTTCTCTGATTAATAAGAGATTGATTCTTGATAGTACAAATAAAATAAATAATCTTGTTAAATTCATTTTTTTAAGAACTACATCCTTTATAAAAAATAAGAATACTGCGATCAAAGGAATTATTGCAAAAGTCCAACCCAAACGAATTATTGAAAATAATGATGTGAAAAAAGACAGTATAATCAATACGGTTAATACAATTATAGATTATGGTAAGAGAGTATTTAAAAGTGAATATGACATATTGCAACAAAAACAGTTTTTGATTAAGGCAAGTGATCCTCAAAAGATATTAAAAAGAGGATTCACGTTAACGATAGGCAAAAACGGTAAAATAATAACTTCAAAAGAAAAATTTACGGATGAGAATGCGTTATTAAGATTTTATGATGGAGAGGTTAAAATTAATAAAATTGGGGTGTGAAATGGATGACAAAAAAAACGAAAAGGCAAATTACGAAAACAATTTTAATATTTTAGAAGATATTACCGAACAATTAAATCGGGATGAAATAAGTGTCGATGATTTAGTTTCTAAAACAAAGGAAGCTTTGAAGTCGGCAAAATTATGTTTGGATATATTAAATGAACAGAGAGGCGAGTTTACAAAACTTGAAAAAGAATTTGCAACTTTATTAAGTAGCGAAGAAAAGAATAATTCCTGAATTTTTGCTTCCCTAAAAAAATAATAGGTACACTTTTTTCATGGTAAATCAGAAAGTGCGTGATATAACTGTCTGCGTTTCCATAGCATCGAAAGTACTAAATTCATGACATTGGGAGGAGTTTTTGAACTTCAACAAGTTATTTGTTTTTCTTGTTGAAGAAAAAAAATACTGATGAGAAAAGAAATAAAGAAACTGAGATTGAAATAAAAAGATAAAGAAACGTGGTATTGGTTAATATTTCTGTCATTTTATGCTATCATTTTTTAGTCTTAAATCTTATTCCGCCAAAGAAATAAGAAATCGCATTATACAAGCTCCCAAATAAAATCGCATTAATGGTAAAAAATATAAAACCGTTAATTCCGCCTGTTATTGCACATAAGAATCCACCTAAGATATTACCCCTGAGGTTTGACAACATTTGAGGCAGATATATCAATGTTGGTAGACCTTTAAATACACCTATTATTGCACCGTATATAACTCCGATAATAATACCGACACCACCAAAAAAGAATATTAATGAAATAATATCTACCGACGATATGAGAAGTTCTGGTATTAGTTTGCCTTGTATTGATTTTTGTTTGAGCTCTTGCTTTTGAGATGCTCCGCAAATATGACAGTATAATTCAAAATCATTTATTTTGCCCATACATGATTTACAAATAACCATATCCTTATCATATTGTTTTTCAATAGATTCCTCTGACTGTTTTTTTTTTACATTTTTATATTGTTCTATATCGTTTTTAATAATTTTGGTAGTATCTTGTGTCTCTTTTTTGTTTTGTTTAATTTCGTTGGAATTATAAGGATTATCCTCTTTCCAACTTTTACCATCATATTTGTACCATTTTCCACTATTACCTCCGATTATCCAATAAATTCCATTATCATCTAAAAGCATTAGTTTTTTAAGCTCTTTGTTCACTGTTGCATTATCAATATCACCATTCTCAGCTTGCTTTCTTAGTACATTATATTTTATTTCAAGATCTTTAAATTTTTTCATTGTGGTGTGTTACTCCTTATCAGAAGATTTCTCATTTCACCTATCATATAGATGGATCCTGTAATAATTATTGTTTTTTTTAATTTTATGGCGTGATTTAAAGCTTTTTTATAGTCATTTTTATATGTAAATGATATTTTGTTTTTAAATAAATTTTGCAGGTCATTAATTGCCAAAGCTCTGTTTGATTTTGGTTCAACGAGAATAATACTACCCATAAATGGTTTTAGAATTTCAACCATTTTTTTATAATTTTTGTCTCTTAAAACGCCAAATATAAGAGTGCAATCTCTGTAATTTTTCAATTGCAAAAAATTACATAAGGCTTTAATACCTTCGGTATTATGACCTGCATCTATTATGATATCCGATTCGTCTTTAATAAGCTCTATTCTTCCGGGAACAAAGTTTTTCTTAATTCCTGTCTTAATAGAGTTAAGTGAGATGGGGACTTTTAAATTATTATTAATTATCTCGATTGCTTTAATTGCCGTAGCGGCATTTAATGTTTGATGTACACCGTTCATACTTACTTCAAAATCATAAGTGTTTTTATCAGTTTTATATAAACATTTATAAACGTTGTTTTTATATTCGGTTTTAAGAATATGAGATTTGTTAAAAGCGTAATGAAACTCAGCACCGACCTTATCACAAATGTTTTTTATAACTTTTCTTGCCGTAATAGATTTTTTACATCCGCATATAAGAGGTACTCCTTTCTTTGCAATACCGGCTTTCTCCTTAGCTATATCAGTAATCCTTTTTCCGAGAGTTTTAGTGTGATCAAGTGATATATTTGTTATAATGGCAAGTATCGGTTTAATTGCCGTAGTGGCATCGAGTCGTCCTCCGAGTCCAACTTCGAGAACGGCAAAATCAACGGAATTAGTATTAAAATAAAACAATGCCAATAAAAGCATATGTTCAAAAAAAGTTGGCAAAAAGTCTATAATACTTTCTGATTTTAAATTTATTAAGAAGTTCTCAATCTCTCCTATTTCTCTTGCAAAGTCATTTTCAGAGATCAAAGTTTTGTTTACAGATATTCTCTCTCTTATATTTTGAAGATGAGGCGAGGTGAACAGACCGACTTTTTTATTGCTCGATTTAATAATGGAAGTAATAAAATGAGAAGTCGATCCCTTACCATTTGTACCGGCAACTTGAATAAACTTAATCTTTGACAAAGAAAACGGAAGGTGACGAATTATCCGCTCAATATTATCCAAAGATAATTTTGTGCCGTTTTCACGAACTTTAATTAAATACTTTTGTGCTTCTGCATAAGTCATTATTGGAACATTATTTGAGCAAAAAAGAGTTATTCTTCTCCTTCTTCTTCATTTTCAAATTCGTTCTGAACATCTAATATAACGGCAGCACCATCATAAATTTGACGTACAGCTTTTTTTTGTTCTTGGAGGCTGTTAATTGTTTCTTTAACTCTTGCAAGCTCTTCTTCGATCTTAGAATCAATAATTTCGATTTTGTGTTTTGCTTCATTTAAAGTTGTTTCATAAAATGATTTGTCTTCTTCATGTAAGTTTGTCATTTTTTCCCCTTATTTTTTTATTAGTATTTTTCTTATAAACCAAGTTTTAACCTTCTTATTATACTTAGTAGCAGGTTTAAATTTCCATTTATTCATTATCGTGCTTGATATTTCCAAATCAATTTCAGGAATACCGGATTTCTTAATTCTTTTTACTTTAATTACGTTTCCGTTTTCATCAATTAATAGACTTACTATAATTAACGAAGTATCTTTAGTCATCATTTTTCTTAGTCTTTTTGGTAGTCTTGGCAAATTATTATTGACAATAACGGGTTTAGTGTCAACGTCAGCGACCAAGTCACCTTCTGTTAATGCATCACGTTTTCTGGCTTCTGCTTCCATTGCTGCGGTTGCAAGTGCAATTCTTTTTTCTTCAGCTTCTTCCACTTTCTTTATTTTTTCTTCTTCAGCAAGCCTTATTCTATCTTTTTCTGCCTTTTTTTCTTGTTCTATCTTATCTTCCTGCTTTTTTTTCTCAATGGCATCTTTTCGCTTTTTTTCTGCCCGATCTCTTAGTTTTTTTTGCTCCGTTCTTCTTATTTTTTCTTCTTTACTTACGGTATTTACTTTTTTTGTAGTTTCGATAGACTTTGTCGTTTTATTATTATTTGTAACTTTTTTAGTTGTTGTATTTTTAGAAATTATAAATTGAATATTAACTTTTTCCTTTTCAAGCAGAATATTTCTTTTTTTATCTTTAATTTCTAATATTTTTGCAATGTTCTTTTTATTGTCAGAAATTTGAACTGTAAATAAAATTTCACCATTATTATTTACTACATTCCCCAATGTTCCATTTTTAAGCATTGAGAAATCATTCTCGGGAACGTTATAGTAGAGTTTTGTTCTTCGTGTAATCTGAAGAACTTTTGTTCTTGATTTATTAATAATCATTCCCTTAATTAAACGTTCACCGTTAATATTCCAAAATTTTCTAATAATCACCTTTCCTTCTTTATAATGAGTTTCCTCTTTTAATTTTTTAGAATCTTTGAAAAACTTAAATGTTATACCGGATTTTAATATTTCCATATTATATACTTTTTTTGAAATAGTATTACCTTTAGAATCCCATAAAATTTCTTTTCCATTCTTCTTTCCTGATTTATAATATGTTTCACCGGTTTTTTTACCAATTTTATTGTAGGTTGTCCATAAACCGTCCTTGTTAGAATTAATAAAAGTACCTTTCTCTTGTAGTTTTGAGTTGTTAAAATATTTTTTATAAGTTCCGTTCTTAAGTCCATTTTTGTATTCTGTATGTTCTTTTAGGGTTTTGTTTGTCCATTTACTTTCAACTATACCCGAGAAAGTTTTTTTTGTTCCTTTTAAATGTGCAATATTTCCTTTGATACTTATTTGGTTAGGGGATACGATTTTAGGACCCTTCGTATTATCACCTTTTGTAAACATTCCTGATGTTACGGCAAAATATGCACCACCTATAATAATTATTGCAATGAGAATAATCATAAATGGTTTTTTATTTGTCTTTGTTGCTCTTAAAATTTCTCGTTCTAAACTTGGATCTAATCTTGTATCTCTGCTTGTTTTTGTGTTAATTGCATTAATGCTCATATTAGGTTTAACCACATTAGGTTTAACCATATTAGGTTTTTTAACCGGTTTGTTTTCCTCGGGAAATAGGTCGATATTAATAGCAGGTGAGTAACTGTCAGGCACAGAAGAAATCGAGCTATTGCCTTCAAATCCATTATGTACATTAAATCCGTCTTTATTAGATGATATGCTATTATTACTATCAAATTTACTTTCTATGGGTGGTTCGGGCTTTAATGAAATATTCGAAGGAGGAGATGGATGAGGTATATTGCTTTTTTGGGTATTAAGAGAATTATTGTTTGTAGCTTTTGGTTGCAATGTGGGTTTTTTCTTTTCAATTTTATTAATTACTGCGGGAATAGGTTTTAACCCTATTTTAATGTTCTCATTAATTATATCTTCTTTGAATAAATTACAAATAAAATGGGATAGATGTACGGTAGTGGGTTGAGGTTTAAACGTATTTGCAATATATGTATTGATGTCTTCTATCATTTCATTTGCATTTTGGTAGCGTTCTTCTCGTGATTTTGAGAGTGATTTTTTTAATATTTTTTCAAGCTCAGGGTCAATTTTTTCATGTATTTTATCAAAATTAATAATAATACCCTCTTGAACCTTTTTTAGTATGGCCATTTCTGAATTATCAATAAATAATTTCCGCCCTGTTAATAACTCGTATAGAATAACTCCAACAGAATATATATCCGCTCTATTGTCTATATTTCGTTCACCCTTAGCCTGTTCAGGAGACATATACAATAGTTTACCTTTCAATGCACCGGATATTGTTTGGTGCATTTTATTTGCGGCTTTTGAAACGCCAAAATCGGTAAGTTTAACCTCTCCACTGTAAGAAATTAAAATATTAGGAGGCGATACATCTCTGTGAACAATATCCAAACTTTTACCGAAATCGTCCTTTGCACTATGGGCGTAGCTTAGTGCTTCTAATATTTTATTAACAATAAATAAAGTTAATGCCTCTGAAATTATTACGTCATTACCGTTTGTTTTTTTAAGTATATTGCGAAGATCCTTGCCTTGAACATACTCCATCGCAATAAGATAAGTGTCATCTTTTTTTTCAAAATCATATATTTGAACTATGTTAGGATGAGAAAGTTCAGAGGCTATCTTTGCCTCATCAACGAACATTTCAATGAATTTATCATCTTCTCCGTAACCTGATAATATTTTTTTCAGGGCAATTATTTTTTTAAAACCTTTAACTCCTTTTTTTTTTGCCTTATAAATCTCAGCCATACCTCCTCTGGCTATTAATCCGAGGATGTCATATTTCTCTTCTGTTTTATTTGTTTCTTTTTTTTGTTCTTCTTGTAATGTACTATTTTCTTTTTTAAATGTGCTTTTTTTTACAGGCTTTTTGTTTAATCCAAGTCCCGATAGGGTATCTTCGAGCTTTTTAGAAATATCGTCTTCAATTTTTTTTACAGTTCTTTGTCGCTCTGGTTTTTTAACCATGTTAGCAATCTCTTTTAAATCTATTTTTCGAGTTTCTGATAAATTAGTGTTTTCTCTCTTAAGTAGATGACTATTTAATGCCTTTTTCATTAATGCCTCTTGTTCTAAAGGTGTTCTTTTTAGAGAAGGTGCAGGAGTGGGGGACAAAGGTAATGTTTTTTCTTCTGTTTTTGATTTTTCTACATCTTTTATTATGGCACCGAAAATATCGTCGGATGTTAATTTTACTTCTTCTTTTTTTAACTTTTCCAAAGTGGGAACCTTTGTTGTATCTACAAGTGCTTTTTGTGTAGCTTGAGAGGTTGACTCCATCTCGTCCAAATCAAGATCAAGTAATTCAACAAGCCTTTTTTTAAACAAATCTTTTACTAACGGTTTTTCAAAAAAATCATCAGCCTTGTATTGAGATATTGCCTGGCGTTTATAGTCTAAACCTTTATATATTCCACTTATTATTATTATATTAACGCTTGGATAATTCTTTGATATAAATTCAGACAGTTGAAAACCATGGAATTTTGGCAACATTGCGGCAGCTATTACCATGTCGAATTCTTTTGTCTTTAAAATTTCCTTAGCTTTTATTCCGTCTTCAACTATTTCAAATTGAATTGACGGATATGGGAGTGTCTCTTTTATCATATCAATAGTTTTAATGTCGTATTCTACTATAAGAATCTTTCTATTCATTTTATTCTCCAAAGTCTATTATATAATATAAAACTCATCTTATCAATTAAATATTAAATTTATTTGTTTACTCATAAAATATTAGTAAAAGAGTCTTTTAATAATCTTAATTTACTTCTTACTTTAATCCCCATAGGCATCAGCATAACTACAAGAAGAAATGATGCTATAAAAAAGTGAGTTGTCCTTCTAAATTCCATTCCGAATATATTGATACTTAGCCCAATTACAGGGATTATTTGAACCGTTAATATCAGAATAATATCAACTTTTCTCCATTGTTGTAAAACCTGTTCCAAGTTACTACCCTCTTTAATAAGTCTTTTTGAGTAGTAAATTGTTTTTTTTATCGACAGTATGGCAATTAATAATAAAATAACAAAAATATTAAGTATAATAAAAATATTTTCAATATTAGTATTATTCATACTGCTTGCTTTGTTTTTATATATGACAAAAGATAAAATAGCCATTACTATTGTAAAGAGTAAGGATGAAAAAGCTACTAACTTTGTTTGCTTAGTTTCACTTTTAATCATTCTATTTTCTTTAACATTTTTTTCGAATTGAATTTCAGTCATTACTTTTTTTATCATTAAATATAGCAAAAGTCAATATTTACTTGACTTTTTTTATAATATTGATATATTGAATAATAAAACAAATAGAACGGAGGAATGATAATGTTAAGTGAAAAAGGATCTTTGGTTCAAACACCTGCTTTGAAACTTTTATTATCCGTGTATGAGCAAAGTTTGACAGGCATATTGTATTTAAAAAATCTTGATATTTTAAAGGTATTGTATTTTAATGAAGGGAAACTTGTTTGGGCTATATCTAACTCTGACAAGGACAAACTTGTTAATATTCTTATTGAAGGTAATTATTCAAATGAAATTGAGTTGGAAAAATTTATTGGTGAATCAGAAAAGGATACGTTTGGAAAAACTCTTGTTGAAAGTGGTGTTATTACATTAGAGGAGTTAATAGAGGCAACAAAATTGCAGTTAAAACAAATTTTTTTTTCTGTTTTTAGGTGGACTGAAGGCAGTTTCCAATTTACAAAGGATTCGCCACCTCAAAAAATCTTAAGTCTTGAATTGAATGTTGTTGAGTTTGCGTCGGAATATATTTTTAAAATCATGGATATAAGTGTTATTTGGAAAGAGATTGGTTCACTTCAAATAATACTCTTGCAAAATTCAGATAACAGTAAATTGAGAATGTATAAATTATCCGAGAACCAAACCGGTCTGTTAAATTTATTTAACGGGAAACTTAAATTAGAGGGAATTATATCTAACTATTCAGGCATTGAAAGAGAAATAGTATTAAAAACTATCTATTTTTTTATAATATCGGAATTATTGGTAAGAGAAAAACAAGTTGTTGAATCACCGGTTATTGCAATTAATAATAGTGAAGTTAAAAAGATTGATGATTCAAACTCATTCAAAAAAGAAACCTTAAATATGAAAACTAATGAATCTGACGCTTATACATTTTCAAATAAAGAAACATTTAATAAAGATAATAAAGATAATAAAGATAATAAAAGAAATATTAGTAATAAACCTGTAGCTTTTAATGGATTTGATGAGCCTCAAAAAGAAAAGAAATTTAATTTAACATTAATAGCATTAATTATTATTTTACTTTTAAGTGGCGTTGTTTTTGTCTTATTAAAAGATAATTCCGGTGGCGAAAAAATAAACAATCAAAA
>CAYOTE010000021.1:0-17660 GCA_964406785.1 uncultured Clostridia bacterium | reverse complement strand
TACAAGTCAAAAGTTGAAAGTTAAAAAAGTCTTTAAAGAAATCCATCAGGATTTGCAAAAAAATGCCATCAGCCGGAAGCATGGGGCTTGAGGCAAAAACCGCCAAGAGCATGGGACTTGAAGCCTGAGACATTTTAACAAAGATAAGACATTCACAATCTGGGGAATATAAAAAATTGAACAACCCAAAGATTTCTAAACTATAACTTGCGACTGTCTTTTTTTTCAGCTTGTAACGTTAAACTACATTACATATCCCCGTAGCAAAAGTATGATAATCGTCTTATATAATTACAAATTTTAAAAAATACAAGCTTCATAAAAAAAAATTAAGGTTCTCCGCCAGCAACTATGGGTAATGTTATTTTACCTCCATGAGTTTATCCTTTCTTTCTTATGTCGTATATCATTCCGGTTGTTTTTTTTGTTAATAGGGTAAGGGTTTGAGTTGCTACAAAATCAGGATTTAAAAGAGCTGATTTATCCTCTTTGCCAAAATTATTTCTTCTCATCGGCGTATCGGTTCTCTCCGGATTTATTATATTTACACTTATTCCGTAATCCATTAATTCGTCTGAAAGTGCCTGTGCAAAGTTTACTATGCCGGCTTTTGATGAAGAATATGATGAGTACCCTTCCCTACCCCTCGTATATGAGCTTGAGGCAAAGAATACAAGATGACCCTTTGATTTTTTTAAATAAGGGATTGAAGATTTTGCTGCAAATATATTTCCCTTTAAATTCGTATCTAATTGAGTAATAATATCGGAAATATCGGTTGTTTCAACAAATCCGAGTTTTAGAATAGAGGCAGTAATGATGACGGCATCAATCCTACCTTCATTTTTATAAACTGTTTTTAGAGCCTTCTCGCATTCTGTATAATCTCTTATATCCACTCCTTCGGACAAAGAAAAATTATAAGTTTTTATATCTAAGTTTTTTGACTGTTCGATTATACTCTTTCCTATTCCGCTACTACCGCCAAAAACTATAAGAATCTTATTCTTTAACCTTTCTTTCAATAATTTATTATTAACCTCTTCAATTTTGCTATTATTAAGTTGAAATATCTTATCTGCAATATGAATATCAATCGGATATGTAATCTTAATATTAAAATCACTCCCGTCTATAACCAAGATATCGGCTAATTTATATTTAAGAATTAAGGAGCAGTCATCGGTAGCCTTATCATATCCCTCCTCTACGGCTATATTATGAGCCTTCCTTATCAAGGCTAATTTGAAAACCTGCGGAGTTTGTCCTCTCCTTAAAAATTTTCTTTCGGGAATGCTCTCTATTAAATCGTTCTCGCTGATACTTATTATTGTATCGGGTGATTTAACGGCAACATCAATTGCCTTATATTCATTTAATTTTAGAATAGACTCGTTTATAATTTCATCCGATATAAAGGGCCTTACGGCATCATGAATAAGAACATTCTCATAAAGATTATCATCGGCAGCATTTATACCGATTCTCGAAGATTCCTGCCTATTTTTACCGCCCTTCAATACCTTTTTAACCTTTTTATATTCGCCTTTCTTTACAATTTGCAAGGTCTTATCATAGTACTCGGGATTTACGACAATAAAAACCCCGTCAATATTCTCGTTATTCTCAAATCCGTCAATGGTATGTTCAATTATTGATTTACCGGCTACCTTAATAAACTGTTTAGGTAATTCGTTATTTAATCTCTCGCCACTGCCTCCGGCAAGTATTATCGCTAAATTTTTCATTCTTCTAACCTCTGTTTTTCCGTATTTATCAATTCCTTATAAATCCTCTTTGATGATTTTCCATCTGTGTATTTAAAAGCTAAATTTTTCACTTTTTCTCTGTGGCTTTCAAATCCATCCTTGCTGTCAATTAGGAAATATTCAATCCATTTTAAAAGCTCCGTAAAATCCCTTGCCTTCGGTCCCGGTGTCATCTCATCAAAATCAAACTGAACTGTTCTCGAATCTCTCTTATATTCAGCTAAATCAAAAACATAGTATAATACAGGACGGTTTAAATGTAAAAAATCCATATAAATCGAAGAATAATCCGTTATAAGCAAGTCAATATATTTAAAAAGAGGATAGACATCTGCCGTTTTTCCATACACTCTTAAATTATTTATGCCCTCGTCAAATTCATCCTTAAATGCAGGTATTGAGTGTGATTTAACTATGAAGAGTATTTTATTCTCAGTCAAGAAATCATCAAATTCTTTTGATTTAAAAACGGCATTATAGTCCATATTATTTTTTAAATCCCTAAATGTAGGTGCGTAGAGTATTATCCTATATTCCTCTTCTTTCTTTTTTATAGCTTCTTCAATAATTCTTCTATCGGTATTCAATAAACTTCCCAAGATATCCTTGTAAAAAACATCATTTCTCGGATAACCGCTTAAAGAAATCTTTTCAATCGAAATACCGAAGGCACGAGAAAATACATTATCGGCATAGAATTTTGAAGTTGTAAGCAATAAATCGTAATCGGGATATCTTCTCTTTAAAAATTTCTTTTCCTCTAACGAGAGTAAGTCTTCGAGTCCATTCGGTAAGAGCATCTTTTCAATAAACTTAAAACCGACTCCGTGCCAAAGTTGAATTTTCTTTGCTCTTGTATAGTATAAGAATTCATAATTCATCACCCAGTCCCTATTGTCAAATATAAGAAATTCAGCACTCATTATATGATAAAAGGCTCTCAAGGATAAATATTTTAAAATATAGTTTTTGATATATGAGTTTTTTTCTTCTTCATTGCCTTTTACTAACCAAAACAGATTTTTAATACCAAGATTTTTTAAATAAAGAAAAAAATACTTTGAATTACCGACAAATTTACCACCATACTCGCCAATTATAATAAATTTACCTCTTTTTTTTCTTATAAACAAACTCAAAACCTTAACTATACTCTTTATTAAAAAAATTCTGAAAAATTCTGAAAAATTGTTTGAACTTCTGTTTATATTCATTACACCCGGTGTTTTAAAAACAACATAATTTTCAATATCGTTATTTTCGAGCAATGACGATATTTCATCTACGTAAATAGAAGCGATTAAAATCAAATCGTAATCTTTCTTATCGTACCTTGATATAAACTCGGAAAATTTATAAACACTCTTACCGTTTAACTTACCTTTTTTATAAGTATTGACATAAGCCAAAACTCTAACATCCTTTCTTAATTTACCAATTAAAAAGCCCAAAGTATTTCCGGCGGCTCCGTTACCATAAATGAATACCCTTGCATTTTGAGGTAAGTCGTCAACTGAATCAATTACATCTCTTTTAATTATATTTACCATATTTTTTTACTTTTTTTGGGGAAACTTAATAACGAATCAATTGTTGCAGGCATTAGAAAAACATTTACCTTAAATTCTTTTTCCTTATTCAAATAAATACAATCCAGATTATGATATGCATCCTGATAATCGGGAAAATTGGCAATAATATTTTTTAAGACAGATATACCTCTATCCCTATCCTCAAAATATTGAGAAAGGGCACAGAGATTCATAATATCAGGAAAAATTTCATTTATATCAGTAAAAACCTTTTTAAAATATAATTCAGCCTGAGCGAATTCTTTTAATTTAAAATGATAAAAACCTCTTACAAAGTTTCCGAAAGGATGTTCCATTTCATTATTCTTTACAAAATCATAAAATTTATCTTTATCCGTTAAATAATATGCCATAGCATTAAAATAATAATAAATTTCATTTCTTATATATCCCGAATCAACATAGTCTTTTAAATAAGTTTTTATTTCCCCGATATATCCGTGTCTTCTCAAATATTGAACACCTCTGATATATTTTTTAGTTAGAATATTTCTTATATTCTCTATCCTTAAGTATTTTTTAATACTCTTATCCGTCTCATAGTTATTTATCAATAGCGGAACAACCTGTTTCATTATTTTCCCATAATCCAAGGAGTGGTTTTTATCGTGGTAAAGTCGTTTTACAAGCGGTTTATCAATGAGTTTTATCTTCATATTGCTTTTTGACGCAAACAACATTAAATAATAGTCTAATATCCAAGTATAATCCGAAGGTAAGGGAAATGCATTAATAAAAGCCTCTTTATTTATTGTAATATATGAAAGAGAGTTTACGATATTGTGATGCATTAGAACAGTTTTAATAATTTCAGACGATTGAAAAAATTGCGGTGTTTCTCCGAAGACATTACCCGTCTTATCAATTTTCAATCCACGACAGGCAACCAAATCATAATTTTCTTTCTCAATTTCACTAACGATTCTTTCTATTCTGTCTTTAAGATATATATCATCTTGATCCAAAAACATAATTACTTCACCGACTGCAACCTTAATTCCTTTATTTAAAGCACTTGCAATCCCATTCATATGTTCTTCAATTATTGAAATACGCCCATCATTATTACTAACTTCCGATAATATTTTAACAGATTTTTCCGAATTTTCATTATTTACAATAATAAGTTCAAAATCATTAAATGATTGATTTTTTACAGAACTTACAGCATCAAATATAAAAGCTTCACCTTTATAATACGGAATAATTACCGAGACTTTCATTTTCTGTTTTTTTCTATTCTTAACTTTTTCAAATATTCGTTAGATTTAATATGATTAGGAAAATCCTTTAAACATTCCATAAAATATTTTTCAGCCTCTTTATAATTTCCCGTCATATAATTGCAATATCCTAAATGATAATTAATTCGAGCCTTTATAGCCGATAGTTTTATTTTGTTTTTTTTTAATATATCTTCAAAATATTGTATGGCATTCTTATATTCTCTCTTTTTTTCAAAATATGAGGCAAAATTTATCTCAAATTCAATTCTTTTTATTTCTTTCCAGTGCTTTTCTTTCAATATTTTTTTTATAATATCTATATATTTATTACCTTTAAAACCATAAGCCAATTTGAATAATAAAGAGATGAATTCATCATTATTATAAAAATCTTTCTTATTATTAATAAAGAAAGATAAAATATTCTTATATCGTTCGTACGGAACAGCTTTAATTAAAAAATTCAACTTTTTAATTAATATTATTAATAATTTTTTTTCATATAAAAAATTTAGTTTATTTAATTTATACGAATCTCCTTTTATTCTTAATAATATATTATAGACATCTTTATATTTCTTGCTGTAAAATGAATCAGAGACAAATTCCATACCTAAAGCCAAGAATAAAAGAATCTTCACCTCATCTTTTTTTATATTATTTTCTCCGTATTTAATACACTGTTTTGCCTTTCCCGTATAAAGCTTACTATAATTGTGTAAATAATACTTAAAATAATAATATTGTAAATCAGAAAATATTTTTTTATCCCTACCCTTAAAATACCTTATTAAATAATCCAATAACTCACTAACGGTAAATCGTTTTATAAAATCATTTTGTTTCTTTTTATTATCAAGGTTAAATTCCTTGATAATTATAAAAATATTATAAAAATCATTATAAAAACATTTCAATAATTTTGTTATGAAACTTTGAGAAAAACCGTCTTCTTCATAATATTTTCTTTTATAATTTGAAAAATACTCGCCCCATTTTTCTTGTAATATTATTTTACTTTCTTTTGCATGAACATCGGTAATTCCTGAAACGGTCTCATAATGGTAAATGATGATATCCGGTTGATAAATTATTTTAAAGCCTAATTCTTTTACTCTCAAACATAAATCGGCATCCTCATAAGTTGAATGAAAATCCGTAGAAAAGCCTTTTAAAGAGTTGAAAAGTTTTTTTTTAACGGTAAGAAATGCACCCGTTATCATATCGACTTCTCGCATTTTGTTTACCTGCGGAATAAATGCAGGTGCAAAACGATAAATATGTTCAAGACAATTATTCTCTTTATCAATTATTCCACCGGCAAATTGAATAAGTTTTGTGTCAGGATATATCAATTTTCCTCCGACTACTCCCGTATCATCAATACGGTTAAATGTATCCGTAATTAAATATAACCAACCGCTTGAAATAATTTCCGTATCAACATTTAAGAATATAAGATATTCTCCCTTTGCTTTTTCCGCACCTCTGTTACAAGTTCTAACAAAACCAAGATTTTTCTTATTTCTTAAAAATTTCACATCGATATTTTCTCGTTTTATACTTTCAGGTACTTCTTTCATGGAAAAATCGTCAACAACGATTACCTCATAATCTTTGTATAAGGAACAAATTTTAACAGAATACAGGCATCGTCTTAAATACTCATCTTCGCTATAATACGGAATTATTATACTATATTTCATTGTTTTTAATATCTATGTTTATTAACATTTCTTTTGCTTTCTTGTGCTCTGGATTTAATGAAATGGTTTTAGTGAAATATTTTTCTGCATTTATAAGATCATTCATCTTAAAGAAAATATCTCCCTTATGGAAATATACCCCCGATAATAATTCTTTAAATTTTTCAATATTTTCAATTTTTTTTTCAATTTCAGAAAATCTCATCATTGAAAGGTTATGTTTTCCTCTACATTTTAATATTGAAGCTATCACATACTTCTCGTTAATTTTTCTTCCTTTAATTTTCAATGTATTTGTTAACGCAAGGTTCAAGAGTGATTCCAGAATCTTTTTCTTTTCACTCTCAGCGAGTCTAAAATGATATAAATTTAAAAGAAGTAAATAAGACGAATTAGTAGGAAAGTATTTTATTGATTTTTCCAAATATTTCAAGCTTTTTACAGACTGCCCCCATTTCTTATAAGCTTTTGATATATTATAATATGCTTTTGCAAATGACCTATTTTCATTATCCCAGTTATAATTATAAAATATTTGTTTTAATTCATATTTCTCTAATATTAAATCCAATACCATCGACTCGTATTTCAAATCTTTATAAACCGACGGAGTTGACATATTGCCGTCATGCCATCTCCATTTAACTACGAATTTATTGCAATTCTTAAATTTCACATCCAAGGCAACTCTTGCCCAAAACTCATAATCATGAACTCTAATAAAATCAGTATTATATGCACCAAACTTTTCATAAATACTTTTTTTTACAATTACACCGGTATTAGGAAGAAGATTATTAGTTATAAGCCCAGCCAATAAATCTTCATTCTTATTATAAAAATCTTTAAAAACCCATTTTCTTCGATTATTATTTAATACATTACCTATAACTAATTTATTACCGTATAATACATCTATTCTTTTATTTTTTTTTAAAATATCTCTATAAAGATCTACCGTGTTTTTTCTAAGAATGTCGTCGCTGTCTAACCAAAGTATCCAAGAATTCTTTGCATTTTTAATTGCAAAATTCCTCGTATCAGGTGCATTTGTATGTTTCTTTTTAATATACCTGAAATTCTCATTTCCATTGTATTTCTCAATTATTCTTGCAGTCTTATCAGTTGAGCCGTCGTCAATTATAAGTATTTCATCGCCATCATTCAATTGATAAAAAACGCTTTCAATAGCTTCTACAAGATAATTTCCTCTATTATATGTGGGAATTAAAATCGATATTTTTATATTCATTTTCTACTTAACACATTTTATAATAATTTCATTAGATAAACCCAAATATTTTTGCTTGAATTTTGAAAATGTGTAATAATATTTAATCATTTCTACATTAAAACCTTCTTCTTTAATCCTATATTCTATATCTGTCCCGTAAATTCTTACATGATCGGATTGTCCATAAATTTTTTCTCTTAATTCGGGTGACTTAACACTCAAATCCTCTTCTGTCTTTTCCCCTTTAATAGGAACAATGATAATTGCAACGCCATTAGGTTTTAAGACTCTGAATATTTCCTTAAATGCCTTTTTATCATTTTCAATATGCTCAAGAACGTGGGAAGAATAAAAGAAATCAAATGTCTCATCTGCAAATTGTAAATCGATAAGACTCATCTTGTCATCGGCAAGTTCGGATTGAATATCAATTGAATAATAGTCAATGTTTTCTGCATTTTTTAAGCGTCTTACAAAACAATTTTCCGGTGCAGTATGAAGCATTTTTATTTTCTTATCAAAAAGAAAAAGATTCATTTCGTTTTTAAAAAACAACCAAACAAGTCTATGTCTTTCAAGCGAATGACAGACCGGGCACAATGCATTTCTTTTTTGTATGAAACCAATCGGTTTGAATCTGGATATGAAACTCTTACAAACAGGACAATAATTTTTTAAACCAAAAAATTTTAACTTATTCTTTGTTGAGATATGCATTTTTATTAAGTTTTTTTAATAATTCATTTGCCTTCTGATGATTAGGTATCAACTCTAAACACTTTTTTAACGATTCTTTTGCATTATTATTATTAATATGAATTTTCATATGAATATTTCCAATATGAAAATATGACAATCCGCTAAGTTCTTTTTTTATTGATATATCATTTTTTATTACAATCATATATAAAGCAAAGGCTTTATAAAAGTATTTTTTTATTCTATAAAAACCTGCAATATTGTAAAGTTCTCTATTATCAAGCAGTAAACTACTTTCAAGCTTTTCAAATTCTTTTTTAATTATTAAAAAGTTTTTATCTATTATTGCATTTTTTATTTTTAAAATTCTTTGTTCATCTTTTATTGAGTTACTGCCAAATTCAATATTTTTATTGAAAAACTTTCCTCTATGCGTTTTAGGTTTCCAACCAAGATATAAAAATTCATTTATATAATTATCTCTTAAATTTAAATGTCCTTTACGAAATGCCAAAGCGTGGTCCTCATTAAGATTTTTTATTTCTTGATCATTTGATGGAATAAGTACTGATGGTGTCTTCGACTTTAACTGATTTGATAAATTTAAAATAATATCATCCTCAATCATATTTTCTTCAATTAAGTTTTTTGCTATAAAATCCAATGAATTTAATAACTTTTCTTTTTTTATTAAATGGATACGCCCTTTAACAATATCTACATACCTAATAAAAGGAGAAAAAGATATATCAATACCATTTGTATATGGTTTTGTATTGTCTTTATTTATAACCTTACCAAATAGTCCAATAACAGAATTCGGTTCTAATTTTATTGCATCAATAAACCTTTTTGAAAAATCAGCGATTAACTCAATATCATCATCAATAAATAAAACATAATCCGATTTTAACATTAATCCCAATGAATGCCTTATTATGCATCTGAAGTTTTTTTCAGAATAAATATTTATTGCTCCATTTATTTTTTCTATAGACGGATAATTATGATATATATATATATCATTAATAAAGGATTGTCTTTTTAACCCTCGTACAACGTATTTTAGGTTTTTTTCTCTTTTATAGCTTAATAATACAGCATCCACACGAATATCACTAAACTTTTTTTTTGCAGTAATAACCGTTGAATAAACCAATTTATTAAATTTATAGCTTGGATTTGCAATTTGAGGACCAGATTTTTCAAAATCATTCAATGCCCAATTATGTCCCAATATATTGAGCCAATCATCTTTAGTCAAAAACCTTAGATTATTGTCAATCGGATCTTCATGATAAGGATATACCGCAGGAGCAGAAGCAATTAAAACTCCATTTCCCTTAAGTACCCTGTAAATCTCTTTAATAACCATCTTTGGATTGAAGACATGTTCAATCCCAGAAAAGAATAATACAACATCAATGCTATTTGTTCTAACATCTACCATATTCTTACAATTATTAATAATGTCAACACCTAATGCATTTTTTATATCAAGATTAATAATTTTATTATTATTATTTATAAGAGGTTTATGTATATTTTTCCATATATATGGCTGTTTTACCTTATAAAATTCTTCATCGGAACTGCAAATATTTAATACAAGATTATTTCTAATTTTCTCCAAATACTTTTTTATTAATACTGACTCTTTTAATAGCATATTACCATCCTTTCAAACATCTCTTTTTTTTAATAAGTTGACTGAAAACATTGAAAAATTTCAATTAACGGTATAGTCACAAATTTATAAAATAGATTTTCATATATATATTTATTAATTATTCTTTACAATATTTAATATCTTTGTAGCAAGTGTCTTATATGAAAATTTTTTATTCAAAGCTAATTTTTCATTCGAATTCATTCCCCTTAAAATATTTGAATTTTCATAAAACAATTCGATTGCATTTGCAAGAATATCAACATCTCTTTCGATTATATAAGAGTTCTTCATATGTTTTGCGAATGCGTTCGTACCATATTTAGTGCATATAACTGGTATTCCACACATAATAGCCTCAAAAGCAGTATTTCCCCATCCTGCATTTTCATCTTCAAAATAAATAAATAAATCGCCGCTCAAATAAACTTTCCACATTTCCATATATGGTATATTAAAAACTATATTCATTCTATGGTTAGAATTAAAAGACATAGTTCTGGATGCAAATGTCAGTATATTGTATCTCTTAATTTTTGTTCTGCCTATTGCCCTCAATACTTCATTAAAACCTTTAAATTTATTTTTATTACCATTAACTATAATGGTAAAATCTGATTTTTTTTCAATCAATTTTTCATTTATTTCAAAGTTTTTATAACCACCAACTATTTCAAAGACTTGAATATGTTCTCGTATTTTATAAAAATCTTTCCACAAATTATTATTTACTAAGACAACAAATTTTTCTTGTTTAGACAATTCATCTATCCAAAGTTGATATTTCGGCGTATAGAATTCATCATTCAAATGTAGGATATATAGTCCTTTCATTTTAGCATTTAAAGATTTAAAAAAATCAAGATCACAATAAATAGGATTCATTGCAATAACAAAGTCAAATTTAATACTAAGAGCTTTGTGTCTCGAAATAATATTAATATTGTCAATTTTAATATCATTATATTTCTCTTCAATTATAACTGCTGAATAAAACCCCATTTTTTGAATTGCCCGTGTTAAAAAATAAGCTCTTTTATTTCCTCCAGTAATACCTAAACCAGATGTGTAAAATGCAATTTTCATTTATAATTTATCAACATTAATTTTAATAATACATCTGTTTCTTGAATCAAGGACATGATAATTACCTTCATTCTCTACAAATGGTGTCCATACACCACCTTTAATTAGATAAGGCGGAGTATTGAACATTCTGAATTTAAAAACTATAGTTCCTTCTAAATCAAGCTTTAATATATTCCACTCATAATCAAACAAATAAAAAAAGCCCTCTTTAAAAAAGCCTGCTCCGGTTATTTCCACAGATAATTTTATAAGATTTACTAATTCAAGACTGTCAAGCTCAAACATTTGAATTTCATTTCTATCTTTATTAAAAATTGATACAAAAGACTCATCTAAGTAAACACCATCAATTTGTAAATTCTTTTCACCATCGTAAATATATCTGAGTTCATTTTCAACTAAATATCCAAAATACGAAAGATATTTAATGTTTGGCGTATTGCCAACTTCGTTTATCATAAAAATTTTATCTTTTAAACCAATCATATAGAACGGATAACCGTCTGGGAAATTTAAAAATTTGATATTTTCAGCAGAATCAAATAAAATATTAAATATTCCTAATTTTTTTTCTTTTGGAAACAGAATATAGCATATATTCCCATTTATATAAAGCCCCTTTGGTAAATTGTTCAATTGAATAGTATTTATTGTTTTAAAAGAATTATTTGTAATAAGAATTTTTTTCCCTTTAAAAAATGTAAAGTAAAATTTATTGTTTTTTATACACATAGCTCCCGGAAATTCACCAAGAAAAGGTAATTTTATGTATTCTACATTAAATGTATATTTTGATTTTATTTTATTAACTTTTATTTTTATATTTATCCTTTTTTGCATTTTTATATTTATCCTTTTGCAATTCTTTTAAGAAAAGCTGATGCTTTTTTATGATTTGGAATAAAATGAACGCTCAACAAAAAATAATTCTTAGCCGAGTCTCTTTTACCAAGAATTAGACTGATTTCTCCTAAATGAAAATAAATCCCCCCCAAAACATTAATACTTAAATGCTGAGATGAAACTTCTAAAATTTTCATAAATATTTTTTGTGCCTCCTCAAATTCTCTTTTAGATTTCAATAGAGACGCATAATTATAGGAATACTTTATGTATGAGTGTAATATTGAAGAATTTTGTACAATATTTTTATCAACAATTTTTGGTACTAAATTCAATTCTTTTTCATTCATTAAATACACATTATAACGGGAACTTGAATAAACCGGAATCATTTTTGTTAGTGCCTCTATAAAAGGATATTGTACATATGAGAAATATTTTTTTTCCGCTATGATACAATTAATTTTATATAATTTCATCAATTGGTCGGGTAATAACTTGAAAATGTCAATTGTTTCTACTTCATTTATATAAGTATCAAAAGAATGTCGAATATTATCTTGATCAAACATAAATCTATAATAGTAAAGAATAGGTTTATTCGTTTTTAAAGATATTGTAGTATAAGTCGAAAGAAGAATTGGAAGCTTTATAGGCAGAGTTGCTATTTTTAATTGGAAAGGTAAATTAAGCAGAAAATGACTCAATTTAACCTCCTCGTAACCTCTATCGTTACCGGAAATAGATTTTTTAAAGTGAGGCTGTAAATGCAATATAATAATAAAAGCAATTTGCAAAATAAGCATAATCACTAAAATATTTGGTGATACCAAACGAAGCGATATAGCCGGTGTAATTGAAATAAGAACAATTGCAGGAGCAGCATATTCCGTATAACGCTCAGATTCTCCCAAAACAGAGAAACGTTTAGTGGAAGTTAAGATAAAAAGAAATATGTTAGCTGTTACTAAAAATAAAAGGAATTTGTTGACCGGATTACCCATCATATAAGAAATCATATTAGGAAATTTAAAAAGAGTGTAAGCCAACATCCATATAGGTAAAATAGAGTAGGATACAATCATCAATGGAGATTTATCTAATATTAATTCCAGAGCTTTTTTTCTGTTTTTGAACAAATAATAAAAAACAAGAAAAAAATTTGGCAAGAGATTACGCCCCAAGACGATTACGCCATTCTTCACCGCTTTTTTATAGAATAAATGATGACTAAATTTAAATAGTAGAACATCTCGAATACCAATTTGAGGAAATAAAAAGCCTGTCAATACTACAGCTAAAACAACTAAAAAAGGAATAGGCGATAGATAAAAAATTGAAAATAACAGAGAAACAAATATTAACTCCTGAGTAGCAAATATAGAAGTTAATATGGTTAATCCTGATAGAAGATATGCAAAAAATAACCAAAGCCAGCCACCTGTTTCAATAAAACAAGCTATTGATATAAAGCTACTCAGCACAAATAACATCCCTAAGGTACGGCCATTAGTAGCTTTTAAACGTGCAGTACGTGGGAAAAGCACAGGAAGAGTAAGGTAAAGCATCATAGTTAATAAAGCTATATAATTGCTAATATATATATCGAATTTTCCCGAGATAAAATATATAGATGTAAAATATGTAGCAACTGCTAAAATAAGATCAGGAAGTACGCATAAAGTTATTGAAAAGATACGCCAAAATCTGGGAGGAAAACGAGAAACCAAATAATAAGTAAACATCGGATAGGGAAAATTTCCTTTCAATAACGAATCATGAACATCATAAGATATCCATTTTTTCTCTTTCATACGTTTTAATTTAGTTAGTACACCCCATTGATCCGAATCATTGTAAATATAAAACAAAGGCAAACGAATCATGAAACCAAATATAACACCAGATATTATAAATAAAAAATTATATTGTTCAATCATTTTTCATTTTTTTGTTTTGAATTCTCATTAGATAATTTTTTTAAAAGATATGTAAACCTGCGATATTCATCAGAATTTTTAAATGTAGAAAACAGAAATTTTTTTGGAATATCTTTTTTATTTTTAATTTTTAATTGATTATTCCCAATAACCTCTATAATTTTATCTAATATTCCATGAGGATTTTCACACAATTCATCTAATGACATTTCAATTACTCTATTTTTAAAACATTCCCGTACGCCATTTTCAATCATTTTATTTAAGTAAAACACCTGAGCTGCTATTTGCTCTTCTCCTTTTAAATGAGCAATCCTTTCATATTCAATAGGATACATACTCAACCATTTATCATAATCATTATAATATTTAATTCTTCCTTTCTTAAGTGAAACAGATACATCTGACAAATCCCTACGAATCAAAATAATAAATGTCTCAGGAATTTTTTCCATTACGGTTTTTATATGATACTCTACATCCATAGCTTTCATAATTAAAGGTTTATTAAATTCAAAAACAATATTTCTTAATACCGTTTTAAAACCATGCCAATCAATCTTATCCTTTATTTCTGAAGGAATATAAGGTGGTATATTTTCCATTTTAAACCAATAATGCCAAAAATATGAAAATTCATGTGGTCCATCAATGCTCGGAGTTTTTCCATAATCAGAAGTGAATGAAAATTGTTTTTTTTCCAAAACAGCACGAGATAATCGTATTCCATGTATTGGAGCAAGCCAGAATCTCGCAACCAAATTATCAATATATCCAACATTTAGTCCGGCAATTAATAATTGGGTTAATAGAGTAGTACCAGATCTTGGTAAACCTAAAACAAAAATTATAGGTCTGGTATTATTATCTGGAATTTGTTGATATTTTGTTTTTTCTTTTTCCATTAACAATATGTTCATTTGTTCAATATATTGCTCATTTTCCATATCTTTTTTATAGGAACCTTTGCGTAATAAATTGTCCTTTATTTGATTCTGTAACTTACTCTTCATATACAATTTTTCCCTATTGATTTAAAACATCATTTTTCTTAAATATTTCAGAAATGCCCTGTTTTCCAATATTTGCAAATGTATCAAGAATACTAAGACCTTCTAAAAACCCACCATTTCCCTGTTGCGAGTAAGGAAACATTTTGTATTGTTGGTATTTCAAATTAATTAAATTTTTCTTGAATAATTCAGGTTTAAGATAAGAATCCGAGCCCATACCACAAAAATAAGATTCCCCGTCAACAGTTTTAATAATATTTATTAGGCGTTGTGTCCCATCTGAATTTATATAATCCAGTTTACTACTGAATTTTATTTTTATATTAATGGATAGTAAATCAATTATTTTTAGAATACCATCCATATCGAGATCAATCAAAAACTTCGGTCTTTTTTCCAATACTTTCATAAAAACTTCATAAATTTCATCAAAATACGGCGCATTACCATAATATTGTTTGATTGTTCTTATATGCTTTACCACCCAACGGTGCTGATAATCTATCCTCATTTCCCTCACCAACTGATGAGAACGATGCTTAAAATATACAGGAACGGTTAACCAACTTTTATCTTTATTTGTTTTTATATATACTCTATTCATCCAACTCTGCTTAATAGCTTTGCAATCATCGAGTACAATCCAAGTATCGGCAAAATGTAATTTATGAAAAAAGCCTAACCAAGGGAAAAAAACAGGTTGATAAATACTAATAGTTTTAAGTATATTTTCCTTCATCTTCGTTTCCACAAATCACTCAAAATTTTTTCAAATTCATTCAAAGCGGAATGCGGTATCCCATCTCTAAATATTTCCTTAAAAACATAATTTGTCATAAATTCACTATCCATATCTTTCAATTTTTGGGATATTGTACTTATCAAAATAGATGCCATATTATTGTGACCTGATATCCATTGCATAGGGGCTAATGCCAATTGGAATACTTTCTCGCCAGATTTAATTATATCTAAAATTTCCATTACCTCATATCTCATATTAGAATCAGCATAATATGGATATTTACCATTTGCAAAATGACCATAGGCATTGACAAATCCTTTAAAATTTCGTTCCATTAATTGTTTATCATTAATAAATGCAATACCGGGATTATGCCATGCAAAAACGGCTTCGCACTCAGGAACAAGTGACTTAAAAACATTAAAATCGTGTTTTAATAAGAGATTAATTTTTTCATAAGTATCTTGCTCTGAAGAAAGCGTTAAATGAAACCCTATATATTGCCCATAATCTATAATCTTTCGCAAAATTTTTAACCCGTCAAAAGAAAATAAATTATACATTCCACTTCTTAATTGGAAAAAGAATGTCCCCTTTGCTCCTAATTGATTATTTATTTTTGCCAATTTTTCCGCCCAATTTAGGGAATAATCAATGTCGTGCCTAAGAAATATAGTTTTTCCTGATATTTGTTTAAGAGCAAAAGACTTGAAAGCGTAACCTTCTTTCAAAAGTATTTGTATAATTTCATTATAACTTTTAATAGTATAAGGTTTTTTTAAGTATTTTAATTTATTTTTAAACAAAGTTCTATCATCCACAGTCTCCATTTTATCCCCCGCGATAATCATTTACGCTATTAAACAAATCTTTAGTTCTTAATTGATAAGTGTAGTTTTTGCCACTTTTATCCCATATATTAGTATAGGCATCCCATAAAACACATTCTTTACAGGCATTATATTTATCAATATTTAATTTAAGATGATCCTCTCTGAATTTATTAATAATATTATTATTCCATATTTCTGTTAATGAGTTTTTATTGATATTTCCTATTTTGTGTTTTTTGTCGTACCAATGAAAATTATAACAAGCTAAAACATCACCGTTTGAACGGATAGCCGTGGAATACCAAGGCATAACACAAGGATATCGTTTCGGCATTTTTTTGAATGTAGGAGTTAATCCATTTAAATCTTTCTTACCAACATTATAAAGAGGACGAATAAATGCGTGATCTACATAATTATTCCAAAAACTTATAAAATCATCATATATTCCATCAAATTCTTTTGCACCCATCATAAACGCTTGCAAATACGGTTTATCTAATCCCATATTTTGCCTGAGCTCACTAGCCTTTATGACATTATTTTTTACCTTTTCAAAACTATCTCTACCTGTTAACCATTTATAATCTGCTTTAGAATGTGCATATAAACTAAGTTGAATATTATCCAGTTTGCTTTCAATCAATTGTTGCATTTTTTTTTCAGTTAATAATAATGCATTAGTAGAAATGATAGTATTTACTTTTGGTTTTTTTCCCTTCATATAACTGATAAATTCAGGCAATCTATTAAAAGATAAAGTTTCTCCAATTGCTGAAATATCAAAGCTATAAATACTATCATTGGGAACAGATGAAACTATATTCTTAAGGGTCTCATATGACATTTCAGATTTATTTTTATACATATTTCTTACATCTGACTCATAAAAAGGGCACATTCGACATTGGTACATACAGGTCTGTTCGTTCATGGATATATTAATAACACGAGGTAGTTTCAAATTATAAAGAAGTAATTTTTGCCCCATCATTGTGTTTTTTATAAAATTAAAAGCGACACCTTTTAATGAGAAAGATGAACTGACCTTTT
This sequence comes from uncultured Clostridia bacterium, assembly GCA_964406785.1. Classification (GTDB taxonomy): domain Bacteria; phylum Acidobacteriota; class Aminicenantia; order UBA2199; family UBA2199; genus JAOZTV01. Next base: position 249 of record CAYOTE010000021.1, on the reverse strand, counting down.
CAAATAATGATTTTTTTTTAGTATGTGACATACTTATTTCTCTGCCATCACTTCAAATGCTCCGGGTAAATTATAATATTCATCCTGAAATAATGAAATCCGTTTTATTTCACTTGAGCCCAATTCTCCCTCTGAGCCAATTTTAATGTTTTTAAAACCCAGTTCTTTCATAAAATCATATACGCTTTCATGTTCCATTATAATATCTCCTTTATCAAATGGTTTCATCCCAGATTTACTGTATTGATG
>CAYOTE010000020.1:0-17674 GCA_964406785.1 uncultured Clostridia bacterium | reverse complement strand
GGAAAATGAAACTAACGAAGACGATGGCTATTCGTCCGTAGAAATTTCAGAGGAGATTTAGATGGCTGATTTTTTATTTGAACTTGGTATGGAAGAGGTTCCTGTTTCAGAAATTTTGAATATAGAGAAACAGCTTGAGGAAAAATTTATTATTGCTTTTGAGAATGATTTAATTGACTATAAGTCTATAGAATCCAGTTCAACTAACACAAGGTTTATGATATATGTTAAGGGTATTAGTGACAAAACAAAAGATAAGGAAGTTTTTGTTCTCGGACCATCAAAAAAAATTGCCTATGATACCGATAATAATCCTACTATTCCTTTAAAAAAATTTTTAGAATCAAACTCATGCAAGATTGAAGATATTATTGAAGTTGAACAAAAAAAAGGAATGTATATCGGAGTAAAAAAAAAGACGAAAGGTAAACCTGTCCCTGTTTTATTGGAAGAGATAGTACCAAAGCTTTTATCCGATTTAACTTTTGCAAAGACTATGGTATGGAATCAATCACGAATACCGTTTGTGAGACCTATTCGTAATATACTTGTTTTATTTAATTCGGACTTAATTGAAATTGAGTTTGCCGGAGTACACTCTTCAAACTTTATTTATGGACATAAATTACTTTCTGATGATGAAATAGAGATAAGTTCATTTAAAAGTTATATTGAATCATTAAGAAATAATTTTATTATCGGCAAACAGGAAGAGAGACGAGACAAAATACAGGAAGAGATAAGAGATATTGATGATACATATGATGTTATTGTAAAAATTGACAGCAAAATGTTAGAATATTTTGTTTACAATAATGAATATCCTGTTGTCTTTTCCGGTGAATTTGATGAAAAGTATCTTAAAATACCAGAAGAAATCATTTCAACATTTATGGTGAATGAAAAAAAATTAATCCCTGTTTACAGTGAAGATAATAAAATGCTGAATATGTTTGTTGGTGTTTCAAATGTTCCCGATGAAAATAATTACGTGGCAAATGGAAATAAAAGAGTTGTTGTGGCAACATTTGAAGATGCACAGTTTTTTTGGGATAATGACAGGGCTGATAATTTTTACGAGTTAAGAGATGATTTAAAAAATGTGTTATTTCATAAGAAGATTGGAACTTTTTATGAAAAGACGGAACGACTTGAGACCATTGTTGAGTATATCGCTGAATTTACAGGACATGCGGATATGATTGATGTCCTTAAAAAAGCCGCATCATTGTCAAAAAACGATTTGGTAACAAGGATGGTTAGAGAATTTCCTTCGCTTCAGGGAATTATGGGGGGACTGTACCTTAAAGAAAAAAAGGAAAATGAAACTGTTTGGAAAGCTGTTTATGGACATTATGAGCCGAAAGGATTTACAGGGGATAATTTAGATAATCTTGCTGCCGGTTTGCTCTCAATGGCTGATAAGATAGATAATATTATAGGCTTTATCGGTAGTGGAATGAAGATATCAAGCTCTAAAGACCCGTATGGTATAAGAAGAGATGCAAATGCTATTCTTAAACTTATAATTGATTTTAAACTTGATTTTGACTTAATTGATTTAGTAGCCTTTGTTGTTGAAAAATTTTTTAGTAAAAAAAAGCAGACCGAACTTATTGAAAAGGTTGAGAAGTTTATAGATCTAAGAGTAAAAAATGTTTTTAAAGAATTTATTGGTTATAGATACGATGTTGTAAATGCCGTTATGGTAAAAAGGAATTTGAATGTATATAAACTTTATTTAAAGGCAAAAGACATTCATTTTCTTATTAGTAAGGATTCTGTTGAGGAAATTGTTTCACTTCACAAGAGATTAAAAAATATTGTAAAGGGACAAAAACTTTTTGAAATGAAAGAAAAACTTTTTACTGAATTATCTGAAAAGATGTTGTATGACGTATTCGCAAAATCAAAAACATCTATATTAACTCATATTAGAAATGGTGAGAATATTGATGCTTATTCTCAAATAATTGAAATGCAACCAATAATTAATAGTTTTTTTGATAAGGTTTTAGTGATGGCAGAAGACGTTGCTGTGAAGAATAATAGAATTGCCTTAATTCAAGAGTTAGAACGTATTTTGTCGGAAATTGCGGATTTCTCTATAATTGTTGAAACAAAATAATCTTTTGTAAAGTTTATAACCTGAGGTGTTAATGTGTTTTACCAATGGATATCTTATATAATTGGGTTTAATAATTTAATTGTAATAGGCTTTATACTTTGATAGAATACTGTATCTAATTTGAGAGGTAAAAAAATGAATTTATTGATATTAGGGTTACAATGGGGTGATGAGGGTAAAGGAAAGGCTATTGATTCTTTAGCCGGTGAATTTAATGTGGTAGTAAGGTATCAAGGCGGGCATAATGCCGGACATACAATTTATTATAATAATAAAAAAGTTGTATTACATCTTCTCCCCTCAGGTATTTTATCTCCCGATATTAAGAATGTTATTGCAAAAGGCGTTGTAATAAATCCTATTCAGTTGGTAAAAGAAATTAAAAATGTTAATTTACTGGGCTTGAGTACTGATAATTTATACGTAAGCGGTAATGCTCCTGTAATATTTCCATTTCATCAGGAATTAGATACCTTTTTTGAACAATCAAGATATACTAAAATAGGAACAACGAAACGAGGAATAGGACTCGCTTATGAGGATCTTATCGGGAGAAGAGCTTTATTTATGAGAGATATAATAGATAAAGATAATTTTTACAAGAAGATTAAACCGTTAAACGAACATTATAATACATTAAGTAAGGCTTTTGGTGGTAAACAAATAAATGTTGAAGATTATTTTGAAGCATATTTGACAGCGGGAAAATATTTAAAAAAATTTATTGTTGATACAACATATTTACTTAATGATATTAAAGAAGAAGGTAAAAAAATGCTTTTTGAAGGTGCACAGGGGATTTTATTGGATATTAATCACGGAACATATCCATTTGTAACATCATCAAATCCTACCGTTGGAGGACTTTTTACAGGAACGGGACTATCTCATAAGGTTATGGGTAAGGTAACAGGAATATGTAAGGCATATACTACAAGGGTCGGAGAGGGAGCTTTTCCCTCTGAGTTATTTGAAAATGAGGCTGAATTTTTAAGAGAGAGAGGTAATGAGTACGGTGCAACAACCGGAAGACCGAGAAGAGTAGGGTGGTTGGACCTTGTTGCATTAAAGTATGCTGTTATGATAAATGGCGTTGATTCTCTTTATCTCACCAAACTTGACATATTTAATGATTTTGAGAATATTATGGTTGTAACTGATTATGAAATTGACGGAAACGTAACTAAAAATTTTGATCCTTGTGTTGACATCATAAATCGGGCAAAGCCTGTTTTAAAGAGTTTTGAAGGTTGGAGGCAGGATTTAGGTAAAATACGAAAATACGAAAAATTTCCAATAAAAACAAAAAATTACTTAAACTTTATTGAAGAATATGTAGGTATCCCAATTGATTATATATCAGTTGGAAAAAACCGTGACGAGACAGTTCAAAAATAATTATATAAGTTTAATATTATTTTTGTTTAACTATATCCAAGGCTGCTTTTATGCCGTCAATAGCAGAAGAGACTATGCCTCCTGCAAACCCACTTCCTTCGCCTACCATATAAAGATTATCAAAAGTACTTACCTTTCCGTTCCTATCCCTTATTACTTGAATTGGTGATGAAGTTTTGCTTTCTAAGCCCATTATTATGCCGTCTTCAAATCCTGATATTTTGTTTTTAAACTTATTTATTCCTTCTATTAATGAATTATATATTTTGTCTGGGAAAAGTTCTTTAAAATCATAATCAAAAATTTCAAAAGGATAACTTGAGTCTTGAATATTTACAGACGGTTTATTATTGAGAAAATCTGAAATTTTTCTTGCGGGAATAGAGTAATTATTTTTTAGTTTATAGAATTTATTTTCGAGGTTATAGAGCCAATTCAAAGCTTCTCTCGGACTAATTTCTTTTTTATATAATTGATTCAAATTTATGCCTGCAACAATTGCTGAGTTTGCATATTTTGAATTTCTCTTATAATTACTCATTCCGTTGACAATGCTTATTTCTTCTTGTGGGCTTGAAGGTACAATTTTCCCTCCCGGGCACATACAGAATGAATATACAGGTAAATTAATATCTGACTTATGTGTTAATTTATACTCTGCAGCCTTTATTCCGGGAAGAGATAATACGCCCCATTGTGATTTATTTATTAATTTCTGAATATGTTCGACTCTGCTACCAATGGCAAAAGGTTTTGTCTTAAATGGGATACCTTCGTTAAGCAATGTATTATAAGTTGTGTATGAGGAATGTCCGATTGCGAGTATCAAAAAATCACATTCTAAACCCCGTACATTTGTTTCAATATAGTTAATTGAATTGTTTTTTTTTTTTAGATTTATAAATTTAGTATTAAAACTTATTGTTCCGCCGAGTGAGATGAATTTTGCTCTGAGATTTTTTACTATTTTTTTTAAATTATCTGAGCCAAGGTGTGGGCTTGAAAGATATGATATTTCTTGCGGTGCTCCTGCTTCAATTAAGGTGTCAAATACATACTGCTTTTCCAATTTGTTTTTTTTAGTTCTGGAGGTAAGTTTTCCGTCTGAAAATGTTCCTGCACCACCTTCACCAAAGGTATAATTACTGCTTGTATTTAATCTACCCGTTAATTCAAATTGTTCTATATCTCTTGCTCTGCTGTTTATATCTTTACCCTGTTCGATTATTTCCAATTTATAACCGCTCGATTGCAATATTATGGCTGAAAAAAATCCTGCCGGACCACTTCCTACAATAATAATTTTTTTATTAGTTTTTTTAAATTCAGTCTCAAGATTGGATTTTTTATGTTGATTATTAGCATTTGAAATTTTATTGATGAGTTCAATTTTTATCTTCCAGTGAATATTACTCTTATCTCTTGCATCTAAACTTTTATTTACGATTGAATGCTTATAATATTTTGAATATTGAGACTTAATTTTATTTATCAATTCTTTTTCGGTATATGGAACAGAAAGTTTTAATTCAATTACATTATTATTCATTATTTATTATGAATTAAAAGATACTATTTTGTCAAATATTGTTGAATTTTTTTTTTTTATATGATATAAATTTAGAAATGGAAAATGCATCTGATATTTTTGTTATTAAGTCCAAACACTCGAATATATTGAAAAAAAATATCTTATTGGATATTAGTGATATTTTAGTAGATTCACTTTTTAAAAAAGACGAAAGATTTAATGATGCAATTTTATTTTTTGAAAATGATTCAGAATTAAAATTAGAATATATTGAAAAAATATTATTTACAAATCCTGGACTTATTATTATAGTTTTTTACAATAATCATATGGACAATAAACAGTTAAGTAATTATTTTAAAAAAGGAGTAGTTGACTGTACTACCGTAGATGATAAAGAATATATTAAGCAACTTATTGATAGATATGAAAGTAAGGGAAGTGAATCAAAATTAAATTTATATAACAATTTGGTTAATAAATTTGATGAAATAGGAATTATATCAAGTAGCTTGAAAATGGCTGAAATTTTTAATACAATTGAAAAAGTCGGACGTTCTAATTCCAGCGTATTGATAACGGGCGAGAGTGGTACGGGTAAGGAATTAATAGCTAAAAGTATTCATTATTTTAGTAATAGACGAGAGGGTAATTTCGTTGGTATTAATACGGGGGCAATACCAGAAAATCTTCTTGAAGACGAATTATTTGGTCATGTAAAAGGAGCTTTTACTTCAGCACTTAAGGATAGAAAAGGTAAATTTGAATTTGCACATAAGGGGACTATTTTTCTTGATGAGATATCTAATATGCCACAAACATTACAGGTTAAATTATTGAGAGTTTTACAGGAAAGAGAATTTGAGCGAGTTGGGGATAATTCAAGTATCAAAGTTGATGTCAGAATAATAGCGGCAACAAATAATAATCTTGAAGAAATGGTAAGAAATCATAAATTTAGAGAAGACCTTTTTTTTAGATTAAACGTTATTCCTATTAATATACCGCCATTAAGAGAAAGGCGTTCGGATATTCCTTTACTTGCAAATTATTTTATTGAGAAATATTGCAATATTAATAAAATTCAGCATAAAACATTTTCTATCTCTGCTATAAGAATATTAAAAGAGTATTCATGGCCGGGAAATATAAGACATCTTGAAAACACAGTGGAAAGAATGGTAGTATTAAATCCTGATACTCCCATTTTATCCCCAAAGGATATACCAGAAGAAATTGTAACCGAGAAAATAGGGGATAAATCAATGGAAACGGATATTGAGTTAATACCTGAAAACGGCATAGAGCTCAATGATATTTTAAAAAATATTGAGAGAAAATATATTATGCAAAGTTTAGAGAAAACTGCTTGGAATAAACAAAAAGCGGCTAAATTATTGAATATAAAGAGAACTACTTTAATAGAAAAGCTCAAGAAGATGAAGGCTTAATAAAATATGAATGCAATTAAAAACTTTTTTAATAAGGAAGATATATTTAAAATGATTGTAGATTTGTCTGACAGACCTATAATTATATCTTCCTTGGATGGAAAGTATCTTTATATGAATAAATTATATCTGTCAATAAGAGAAAAAAACGATAGATATATGCATGGTAAACATTGGTGGGATACTTTTGACGATTCGGGACTTGCAAAACGTATTAAAAAACAACATTCCAATATTGTAAATAACGGAGATTTATCTTATAGTGCGGAATATTCTATTAATAAAGATAAAACAGTGTTTATTGACTGGAAGGCTATAATAATGTATTCTAAAGTTTATGGTGAAAAGATAATAATTGAATACGGAAATGATGTTTCTGAAAAAATGTTTTTAAAATCACAGCTCATACATATGCAAAAATTAGACAGTCTTGGAACTTTAGCCGGTGGTATAGCTCATGAATTTAATAATATACTCACATCTATAATTGGATACTCTTCTTTTTTGAAAAACCTTTTTCACTCAGGCAGTAAAGAACGTGGATATGTTGATAAAATACAGAGAGCTTCTCTTGGTGCTGCGAAATTGACTTCAAAATTGTTGGGATTTGCAAGAAAGGGGAAATATGTTGAGAAGCTTATTAATCCCAATCTTGTTGTGCAGGAAATATATGAAATTATTCAAAAAACAATTCACAGAAAAATTGAAATTAAAATAAACTTATTAAATGAAATAAAATTTATTCTTGCCGATTATGACCAGATATTTCAGAGTATTATGAATTTAGTTATCAATGCAAGCGATGCAATGCCTGACGGTGGAACTTTATCTTTGTCAACACATCTCGAAACTTTTTACAAAGACACTGAGTTTAAAGAAGATGGTTATACTGTAAAAAAAGGTGATTATTATGCCATATCAGTAAAGGATACCGGTATAGGTATGAATAAAGAATTACAAAAAAAGATATTGGAACCATTTTTTACTACAAAATCGGAGGGAAAAGGTACCGGTCTTGGTATGCCTATGGTTTACGGTGTTGCCAAGAGTCATAAGGGGAATTTATTTATTGATTCGGAACCGAATAAAGGGACTTTAATTACTATAATCATACCTATAGCTGCAAGAAAAGGTATTATGGCTATTTCAGAAGATTCAGGTATATTTCCCATTGTAAAAATCAAGAATAATAAAAGTATATTAATAGTCGATGATGATGTGCAAATATTGGATTATCTGGAGAATGTTTTAACTGAATACGGATATCAGATAAAAAGAGCCTTAGATGGCCAAGAGGCTTATGATATTATTAATTCGGGAATAAATATAGATCTTATTTTACTGGATTTGATTTTACCGAAGCTTGATGGTGAAGCATTCATAAAGAAATTTAATGATGATTCAAAGGATATTAAAATAATTATTATGACCAGTTATCCTGATGATACTAAGGTAGAAAAACTAAAACTTTCAGGTGTGAATTATTTTATATTCAAGCCTTTTAAAATTTCAAATTTAATTAATTTACTTGGAAATATTTTTAAAGATGAAGACGTGTAGGGGAAAATGAAAATAAAATTGCATTGGCAGGTTGCCATATCTATGTTTATAGGTGTTATTATAGGCTTGATATTTCAACAAGTATATGATGGAAAACCTACGGGAGTTATCTATACCGTTATTATATCTCTCGGCTCAATCTTTATAAGATTATTGAGGATGGTTATAGTCCCTTTGATTTTTACCTCAATAGTAAGTGGTGTTTCAAGTATTGGTGAAGGGAAGAGTATAGGACGATTGGGATTAAAAACTTTCACATACTATTTTTTTACCAGTTTATTTGCTATCTTATTAGGATTAATGGCAACGAATATTTTAAAGCCAGGAGTGGGAGCAAATATTCCTCATAATAATAATTTTGATTCTTCTCAGATAAATACAAGTGGTTCACCCTTTGAAATAATAATTAGAATGATTCCTTTAAATCCCTTTAGTGCGGCATCTTCCGGTGATATGCTCGGGATAATATTTTTTTCTATCTTTCTTGGCGTGGCTATAACTAAGGTTAAACAGGATAGCAGAGAATTCTTACAAAAAATATTTAATTCGTCCTTTGATGCTATGATGAAGATAACGGAGTTTATTATTAAACTTGTTCCGATCGGTGTATTAGGTTTAATTGTTAAGACCGTCTCTTCAACCGGTTTTGGTATGTTTAAAACAGTAGGACTGTATATGCTGACCGTTACCCTCGGTGTTTCAATACATATCTTCATTACTCTCCCGTTGATTTTTTATGTTTTTACAAAAAAGAACCCGATATTACACTTTAAGGCAATGTCTTCAGCTTTGATAACGGCATTTTCAACAAGTTCATCCAATGCAACTCTGCCTTTGACAATAAGAAGTGTTGAAAAAAACATAGGCGTATCCAATAAAATTTCAAGCTTTGTTTTGCCTCTCGGAGCTACTGTTAATATGGACGGTACCGCACTTTATGAGTGTGCCGGAGTAATATTTATAAGTCAGGTTATGGGATTGGAATTAAGCCTTGCTCAACAGTTTATTGTTGTACTCACGGCTTTGCTTGCCTCTGTGGGAACGGCTGCTATACCGAGTGCCGGTCTTGTTACTATATTTATAGTTACACAGGCAATAGGGTTTAAAGATGCGGATGTTGCCATAATAATCGGTACAATGTTGGCTGTAGATAGGCCCTTGGATATGTATCGTACAATGGCAAATGTCTTAAGTGATAGTATAGGAACGGCAATAATAGCAAAGAGTGAAGGCGAAAAGAATTTGTATGAAAATATCAAGAAGGATATATAAGTTTTGCTGATATATTTCTGCTTTTTAATAGTTTTGTCTCTATAAGTTTATCGGAGCTTGTGTGTAACCTTAAATTGCCTTTAAATGTACCCCTTGTTTTTACTCTTGATATTATACTTATTTCTCTGATATTTAATTTTTCTTTATACTTTAAGTACATTGTTCTCATATCTTTTCCAAGCTCTCTTAGACTTTTTGCCTTAAGGGTAAGTTCGTATATTGAATAGAAGGGCGGTAGGTAAAACCATTCTCTGTATTTTAACTCTCTGTTTAAGAATTCTTCCTCTTCGTTTATAAGCTTAAACACGTATAAAAAATGATACACTGAAAAAACATCAATATTACCCTGAGGTTTTACTATGTTTTTTATTTCAGACAATGTTGCAAATATATTTTCCGCTGTTTTATGTGAATCCATATCAAATGTTGATTCGGGCTTAAAGTATATTATTGCATCAAATAAATCTCTAAAATACGGACCTATTATAAACGGGGTAGATATAATTATATTACTATTCTCAATGTTACTTATCAGTAAATCCATATCCTTAACGTCATCTGCCGAAATATTTAAAATACCGTTTTGACCGACATTTTCTTTTAATACGTTTAGTATTGAATCCACACTTATATCAGTTAAGACGATAAGCGGTTTATTACATACCGTACATTTAATATCTATACTATGATTACAATTCGGGCATTTATCTATTTTTTTGTTCTTGGGTTGAATATATTTTCCGCAGTGTTTACATTTAACTGCCTTTTTGCACTTTTCACAGTAGAGAATATTTTTAGATTTTTTCCTGTTTACAAGTATGAGGATTTTTTTATTCTCTAAATGGTAGTTCTTTGTTAATTGTACAATATCCGAAAAGATATCTTTTCCCTTTTTTTTTACTCTCATAACATTAATATTATTTATAGGGTCGGGCTTATTAATTATTGTATTCTCATTATCTTTGTAATCTGCTAAATCAATTGAAGGAGTTCCAATATGAACGAGACAATTTGAAGCCTTTGCCTTAAGTTTTGCAATTATTTTAAAATCTTTTTCACTGTTTAAAATACCTCTGTTTGTATATATTGTATTGCCTCTCTCATATATTACGCAGCCTAAATTATTTATTTGCAAAAATAATGCCGATAATCCTCCAACGATTACACCTGAATGTGAATTGGAATATTTTTGCCATATTAAATCTTTTACGCTTTTTTTTTGTGTCGAATTATATATATCAATATTCGGTATGTGTTTTTTAAAGTATTCTATTGATAATTTATCAGGCACTATTATTAAAACGGCTTTATCAAGTCTTAAAGTGTCTTGAATTATTTCTTCATACTTTTCAAACCTATGTTTGCCGTTTAAATAATTAATTTCATATTTTTTATTGTCTGTATCGTCTATATTATCACGAGTGATTTCTTGACTCTCAATTATAGGCTCTTTTTTATATTGAAAAATAATAGGTGATAATTTTGACATTTCAAGTAATTGTGTGAGTGTGAATTTGGATAGAGATACCAACTTATCTTCAGCACTTAAGTAGATATCTTTTACCGATTTTTGCCCCGGTAAGAGGCAATAATCCAATAATGTTCCCTCTGATATCAGATATAATTTTGATACTTTTTTTATAAAATCAAGGGTTATTTCAGAAGCTTTCCAACTGCTTTGAATAAGTCCTATTACTTTTCTTGTTCTACCCGTATATTCCGAGTTAAGTGAAGTAACCCAACCTATTCTGACCAATTTACCAACCGGAACTATAACCCTTGCACCTATGTATATATCTTTGGGGTTTCCCGTGTATTTATACGTTAGATTTTCAAAGATATTTAAAGAAAGGGCTATGGTAAGTTTCATATTAATTTAAATGATTGTCTTAACTATGGAAAGAGCTTTCTCCATATCCGACCAGACTTCCCATTTTGCCTTTGATATAGTTTCTTTTGTGCGTTGATGTAAGATGTATGAGGGGTGGAATGTAGGAATTACCGGTATATTATTATATTCAAATTTTTTGCCTCTAACTCTTGTAATGGAGAAGTCTTTACCGAGAAGATAGTTTGTTGCTGTTTTTCCGAGACATACTATAACTTTTGGTTTTAATACGGCTATCTGTCTTTTAAGATAGGGCAGGCAGGCCTTTGCTTCGGCAACAAGAGGTGTCCTGTTTCTTGGGGGTCTGCACTTTAATATATTGGCAATATAAATAAGCTTTCTATTATATCCCATTTTTTCGATAATCTTGTCAAGGAGTAAGCCTGCATCACCGACAAAGGGTTTACCCGAATTATCCTCTTGTTCTCCGGGACCTTCTCCGATAAACATAATAGACGGATTTAAACTGCCTTCTCCCGGAACAAAATTGTTTTTTGTATTGTGTAGGGGGCATAGATTACATTTAAAAATTTCATTATTGATTTTTTCTATGGAATCATTTATTTCTTGACTCTTGTTTAGTACATTGTTTGGTACAAACGTTTTCTCATTTACCAAAACTCTTTTTGTTTGTTTATTTATTTGTCTGTTTTCCTGTTTATTTTCATGCTTTTTTGTATTATCTTTTAATACAAAGCGTCTATCCATTTCAACAAAATCAGCTCCTATTTCCTTGTAAAACAAGAGTAATTCTTTAATTGGATTTTCTTTCATTGAGCTTTGGTATGTCATTGCTTTTAGCTCCAATTATTTGTAATATCTATCAGCTTTCTTGACATAAATTTTTTCCTGCTCTTATAGGTTATAATTATACTGTTAAGAATCTCAAAGGAATCTTCCAGCTTATCGTTAATGATTATATGGTCGTATATTTCGTATTCTTTAAGCTCTGAAAGTGAAATTTTTAACCTTGTCTTGATATCCTTATCCTCTCGCTTTTCTCTATTAATAAGTCTTTTTTTTAGCTCTGATAATGATGGCGGTGAAATTAATACTAATACTGCATCGTTAAATTGTTCTTTAATTTTTTTTGCACCTTGAATATCTATGTCTAAAACAAGAATGTCTTCATTCTCGGACTTAGAAATTATTTCATCCCAACTTGTTCCGTAATAATTCAGGTAAACCTTTGCCCACTCTACAAATTCCTTATTAACTATCATTTTTTCAAAGTTTTTTTTAGATATGTAGTGATAATTTATGTCTTCTGTTTCACCCTTTCTTATCTTTCTTGTTGTATGAGAAACGGAAAATTTTAAATCATTATGTTCTTTGAAAAGTTGTTTTATCAGAGTTGATTTACCACTTCCCGAAGGTCCTGAAATAACGATTATATTATTATTATTCATTATTTGTTTTCCTCAAATCTTGCCTGAATTACTATTGCTGATATTGCTGATAGGGCAATAAATTTTGAAGATAGTATGATTACAGCTCGAAGTTTTTTACCCATAGTGGCATCTATTAATAATCCCTCTTCATTTTTTTGTTTTATAAATCTTTTTATAGGAGCTGAGTTGGGTTGAATAATAGCTACAACATTACTCTTGGTAACAGAATTTCCAAAGCCTATATTTAGTAAGAGTTTATTCAATGTTCTGCACCTGTTGTTTTATTTTTTCAATCTCTCTTCTAATATTTAATACCTTATCATGGACTTCCATCGAAGCTGTTTTTGCTGCAATAGTGTGCGTCTCACGTTGCATTTCCTGTGCAAGAAAGTCTGATTCCTTTCCCTTTGATAATATACTGTCATCTATAATAAGATTTCTCAATCTTGTGCCGTGCGTGTTTAATCTTTGTAACTCTTCACTAATACAAGCCTTATCAACGATTATTGCAACCTCTTGAACCAATCTTTTCTCGTCAGGGTCAGTATCTGACATAAATCGTTTTATTCTATTCCTGTATTTGTTTAATAATTTTTTTTCGATTTCTTCTTGCAGGGAGGTTATAGCGGTCAAGTTCTCATTGATAATATTTAAGCTGTTCAATATGTCTTTTTGTATGTACTTTCCTTCTTCTTCTCTGCTTTGCAAGAGAGTATTAAGAACGGATTTGATAGATTTGGTAAGCATTTTTTTTTTCTCATCTGAAAAATTATCATACTTCTGGTCAAGATGAAATATAGATGGAATTTTCAAAAATGTTTCAAGAGATAAAGATAAATTTTCTTTATAGGTCTTTTTAAATCTTATAACTTTGTTTAGTATATCATCGAGAAGATATTCATTAAACTGAATATCCCAATTCTTAGGATCTGCTTCGAATAGGTCAAAGGAAACTTCGACCTTTCCTCTTATAATATTTTGTTTAATCAGTGCTCTTATGATTTTATCGGTTATTGGAGTAACGCCCGTTCCCTTTATTGAAATATCAAGGAATCTATGATTCAGGGTTTTTATGGATATATTCAATGATATATTGTCAAATTCAAATCTGTCTTGCGAAAATCCTGTCATGCTTTTCATGATTACATTATAATATTCATATCCGGAAATTGCAAATTGTATAAAGAGTAATATATCGAACGTTTTTTTAATAATTCTTTATGATTCCCCTGTTCCTTAATCTCACCGTTTTCTATTACCAAGATATTATCCGCCTCAATAATTGTTGAAAGTCTATGTGCAATAACAAATGATGTCCTGCCTTTCATAACCTCTATCATAGCGTCTTGTATAAGCTTTTCGGATTCTGAGTCAAGAGCCGATGTTGCCTCATCAAAGATAAGAATTGACGGTTTTTTTAGTATTGCTCTTGCAATTGATATTCTCTGTCTCTGACCGTTTGAAAGAAATACACCACGTTCTCCGACTATCGTATCATATTTATTTGGGAGGTTCTCTATAAATTGAGTTGCCCTTGCAATCTTTGCTACATTTACCACGTCTTCGTGTGAATAGTTTTTACTGCCATAGGTGATATTATTGTAAATTGTATCATTGAATAAAAAAACATCCTGAGTAACAAGACTTATCGAATTTCTTAAGGAAGTTATACTTATGTCCTTTATCCTATTATTGTCAATTAAGATATCTCCCGAATTGCTGTCGTAAAATCTGAGTAATAAATTAATTATGGTAGTTTTTCCACTTCCGCTTGCTCCGACAAGAGCTATCATATCGCCAGGATCGGCTTTAAAGCTAATGTTTTTTATAATTGGCATATTATTATTGTAAGAAAAAACCACATTTTTATATTCGACCTTTCCAAATACCTCTCGTAAATCTTTAGCATTATCTGCGTCCTTAATTGGATTTTCAGTACTCAGTATTTCAAGTATTCTATCATATCCCGAACTACCCTGTTGGAAATCATTATTTGCCTGTGATAATCTTTTTAGAGGGTTGTATAGAAGGAAAAGAGCCGTTAGAAATGACATAAATTGACCAGGTGTAATTATACCCATTGCGATTCTTTTCATTCCCACAAGAAAAATAACGGCTGCAATAATACCGCCTATTACATTCATTATGGGGGATGTAATGGAGTAAACAAAGGCAATCTTTGAATTTATTCTATAGTGATTTTCGTTTAATTTGGAAAATTTATCAATTTCAAAGTTTTCCATATTATATGCCTTCACTACCTTATTGCCCGTAACAGACTCTGTAAGATAACTTGCAATATCGCCAATTACCTCTTGAGATTGAATTCCCCTTTTTTTAACTCTTTTTCCAAAACCGGTTAAAAGAATTGCTGCAATAGGGGCTATAATAAAAGAAATGAGTGCCATTACCCAATCTTGATAAAATATAACGACCAAGAGTGCAATGAAGGTTACAATTTCTCTTACATATACGGCAAGAGTTTCGGAGACGGCAAATTTAATTTTTTCTATATCATTTGATATTCTGGAGACTAAATCTCCCGTTTTTGCCTTATTTAAAAAGTCAATTGATTGATTAATAAGATTCTTATAGACAAGATTTCTTATGTTTCTAACAACTTTCAGTCCGAGTGTTTTCATCAAATATAGTGATAGAAATGTAAAAATAGATTGACCAAGAAAGATAAAAAAAAGCATTATAGGTAAAAAAGTTGACATGTCTTTCTTTTCAATATTAAAAAAGGTAATAATAAAATCTTTTACACTATTTGTCTTAGGTATTATAGAGTTGGGTGAAATAGTACCTGCAATATTTTGTTGAGTTAGTAATTCGTCTATGATAGGTTGAATAATTAATGCAAAGAGAGCAGTAAAAATAGCAACAAGAACCATAAAGAAAATGGCAAGAACCAATCTCTTGACATACGGCTTGACATGAATAAGAAGATTATCATTTTTTAGCATATACTTATCGACACCATACCCTTAGAAATTCTCAACTCAAATAATATTTAACATTTTTTATAGTAAATATCGTCTTAGTCTTCAAGCTCATCTGAGACATTCTCTGGCTTTTTTGAAAAAATTGCAAATAATATCGGGGATATTAAATATAATGATGTTATAGTTGGTATAGCTTCGTTTGGAAACAAGATTGCAGATGCAATAATCGAGGCTAAGATAAACAAAGCTAACAGGCTGTGTTTTGAATTAATTTTCTTTACCGTTCTATATTTGACATTGGATATCATCAGGTAGGCAACTATGAGAGAATAAAGTGCAAAGAGAATATGAAAATAACTTGGTTTAATCGATAGGTATTTCTCTGAAAATAATACAATAGATAAAATTGCTAAAGCCGCTCCCGGAATTGGGAGTCCAATAAAAACATTTGAAGGAAAGGCGTTTGCATTTTTATACACATTGAAACGTGCCAATCTTATAACTCCGGCACTAACATAAATAAAACCGACAACAATACCTAACTTCCCATAATTAATTTTGACTGCATTATTTGCAATATTATTTGTAAAACCCCATGAATATATTAAAAAAGCAGGAACCAGACCAAAGGAAATTGAATCGACCAAAGAGTCCAACTGCATACCAAAATCAGATTCTGTTTTTGTCAATCTTGCGACGGTCCCGTCAAATCCGTCCATTATAACACTGATGACTATGAGGTAGGCCGCCATCACGTAATTATGTGTAATGATGTTTTTAAGAGCGGCAAAGCCAAGAAACAAGTTGAATAAAGTAAAAACAGATGGGAGAAAAGATATTCCCATTAATTTTGACAAATTAACCCTTCTTAACCTTTTCTTTTTTAGTTTTTTCTCTTTTTTTATCATTTTATTTTCCTTCTCATAAAGTTAATAAATCTATCTTAACAAGACTTCTAAATTTGATCGTGTTCATTTTTTAAATTATTTTCTTTTAAATTTTTTTTTTCTCTACAATAACTAATATAATTTTTACAGTTTCTGTCTTTCCCTATTATTGACATTGTTGAGGTTATTGCTGCTTTCGCTAAATCGTTTTCAGCATTAATTACAAAATAGTCAAGACCATTTTCTATCGCAAGAGATATAAAATGTGCATTAATCGTTTTTCGATTAGGCATACCATCCGATAAATTTGTTAATTTTGCTATTGTTTTTACCTGTGGGAAATCTAATTTAAATAATTCAAGAGTGTTTAAGAAATTTTTACCGTTTGTATAGTTATCTTCTAATGGTTTTACAACAGGATCTAAGAGAATTCTGTCTCTGGCAATACCGGCATCTAAAAGGTAATCAACATAAAGTTGAGCTATGAGTAATGATTTTTCAGGATAGATGGTATCCTCTTTCTCATCAGCAATACGGGCAACTATTTTTAACTCTCTTTCTTTTAAATACTTAACTATCTTATTGATAATTGCCTTGTCAAAGGCTATATCTCCGATAATCATCTCTTTTGTTGATATCTTTATCGCTTCAATAATTATGTCAATGTTCTTGCTTTGGACATAAACCTTTCCATCCATATTCTCTATAAGAGGAATAACTTTTGTTAGAAAGGACAATTCGTTTTCTAATAGCGAGGTTGCGTTTATTGCAATAAATGTAGCACCATTTGACAGTTGTGTAAAAGCTTCTCTCTGGATATAATCAAAATCCATCTTATTCATTTTTTCAAGAACCTTTTTGTTAGTTGCGTTTAACGAGTTTCCGATAATTTTTATCATTGTCCTGCTTCTTTTTTATATTTTGTAATTTAATCAAATATTTTAATTTCAGCCTATATTTAATTGTTTTACATAAGGTAGCTTACCAAATCTACACTTTTATGTCAAGTAAATTTCCTTTTTATCCCACTCTCTATTTTTTTGATAATTTTTAAATTTATGCGTTATTTATATATTTCAAATATTATTTTATTGAAATATAACGATTTAATGCCGTGCTAATTTTGAAAAAAATGTTTTTTTGTAAAGCTTGTGTTTTTTTGTAGTTGACAAAATTATTAAATAATCTTATTATTTGAGTATGGGAAAGAAGGATAAAAAGAT
>CAYOTE010000019.1:0-17716 GCA_964406785.1 uncultured Clostridia bacterium | reverse complement strand
ATGTATCTAATCCATTTGCCTTAGCCGTTTCAATAATACTATAGAAAAGTGCAGACGCTCTTGCTCCTTCCGGTGTTTTAGAAAACAGCCGGTTTTTTCTTCCAATAACAAATGGTCTTATTGCGTTTTTAGCAAGATTATTGTCCATTCTTACAATTCCATTATCAATATATTTAATTATATTATTCCACTGTCCAAAAGTATATAAAAATGCTTTTCCTAATAATGATTTTGGCGGTATTTTTCCAACATTTGCATCCAACCAATTTTTAAACTTTTCTATAATAGGTTTAGATTCTTTTTGTCTCAATCGCTTAATTTATTATAATAAGCATCTTGGGCATTTCGCTACAATTTTGATGAAAATTTCAGGTAAGATCTCTTGAATAGTTGAATCATATATTGCATGATGATATAAACAAGAGGATGATTGGACATTAGATGTTTCATCAAGAGCTATTACTATTACTTTACGATTTCTTACTTCATCTATATTTATATTGCTTATCGAATACCCTTGAATTTTAAACAAAATTGAGATAAGCTTAGTTTCTAATGATTGGGACATTGTATACTCCCTAATTTTTTTTGCTAAATAAAATTTTAGTATACTTTGTCCCTTATTTTTTAGAGCTATACTAAAAAGTTGTGTTTTGAGAAAAAGGAGTGGTGTATGCTAAACTTTAAAAATAAATTAAGAATTTTATTAAAAAGGAGGCATACTCCACATACGAGATTGTACATTAAAAGAGCTTGCTGTAAAAGAACCACGATATTTACAATGGTATTTAAATTGCCTCAGGCTACCGAAAAAAAATGGCAGAGATTACATGGATATGAATTAATTAAGGATGTATTAAAAGGAGTAAAATTTATTGACGGAGTTAAGTATGCAACATAATCGTAAAACACAACACTTGACAATAGCTTATAATTATATGACAAGAAAATTATATCTTATTGCTGTTTTTTTTATTGTTACTATGAATGCTTTTTCACAATTGCCTTACAACCTGAAACAGTCCGTGTTGGATAAAATTTACAAAGGCGAAATTATTATTATGAAGGAAAAAATAGCCAATGCACCTTGGCCAAATGTAATAGTTTATTCCTTGGTCAACGCAACATCTCTTGAATCAGTCGCTGTATTTTCAGCATACGAGGAACATAAAGACTATATCCCCGATTTATTGGTATCAAAAATAGTCAAGGTAATTTCAAAGACGGATGTTCATATCGCATTCAAGCTTAATATACCCTGGCCTCTTTCAAACTCTAATTATATTATGGGAAATAAATTGAGCAAAAAGAAAAACGGAGCATATCAGGTAAAATGGTATTTTGTAAAATCAGACTCATCAAAGGACAATTACGGTAAAATAGTATTGACGCCCTATAAGGACAAAACTATAATGAAATACGAAAATTTTACCTATCCTAAGTCTTCCCTTGCAAAATTATTTAAAACAAAGATGATTAAAAAAGTAAAAGAAACGGTAATTGCCATAAAAAAAAAAATAGAAGATATAAAAGGCTCAAATAACAATACTATAAAGTTTTACATTACCGCATTGAAACTTAAATTAGATAATCAATTAAAATAACCCCTGCCACAGTCAAAATCAAACAATAAAAAATATCATTGCACCTATTTTAACCAAAAACCATAATTTCAGGTAACACCTGATCTTTAATCAAAACTTACTGCAATGCCCAATATGCTCATTCTAACTGCGTTAAGATCAATCACTGCATTGCAAAATAGTTATACTATTCTTCATTTAGCTCAATCTCTTAACTTGTTATAATAAGCATCTTGGACATTTCGCTACAATTTTGATGAAAATTTCAGGTAACACATAAAAAACTGGTTGGATATTTAGGTTTGTGTTTTTTGAGGAGAAAGATTATAATATTGTATGGCTTATAAATTTAATAAAATTGACTATTTTAATATAATATTGCTTTTATTATCATTATTGTCTTATATGTTTAATTCGGCTTATTCTAATACAATTTTATGGGTATTTATCATCTTCACATCATTGAGAGTATTGATATTGCTTAAAAAAAAGATACTTTGGAAGACGAGAAACAGATTAGTGTTTTCAGGATTATTTTTTGTTATAACTCCATTGTTTTTTATGACAATACTCTTTTCTGTCGTTGCGGTAATTATGATGGGGCAGTACGCTATTACCATTGTTAATAATATGATGGAATTACAAATTAAGTCTCTTGAAAATAATGCAAATAGGAATCTTGAAAGACTGAAAATAGCAAATAATTCTAGTGCTTTACTCAATAAAGAACTTGAGTGGATAAAAAAAAAGTACAATGATAGGAATGAGGATGGATACGTAGTTGTTGTTATGAAGAACGAAAATAATGAAAAAATTGAAGTTCTTGTTACGCCTCGCAATTATTTTGAAATTGAAAAGCTTAAAAAAACGGACAAATTGAGAGGTTACTTTTTTTTGAATAATAAATTATATCTTGGCGTGATGAAAAAAAATAAAAATTTCAGGGTATTAACTGCCGTAAAACTTGAACAAAAGTTTTTCACGGATTTCGTTTCCAAAATAGGTGATTTTACAATTAAATTTAGAACTCCTATAAAAAAAAATGGCATAAAACAGAATTTAATTGTAAATAATAATGAATATGAAAACGGCGAAGACATAAAGTTAGAAATACCGATTCATTATAGATATCAATATATGAATTTTAATAAAAAGCATTTTTCAAAAAAAAATATTGGGGTCTTTATAATTAATTTGAATATTAAAAAAATGTACTATAAATGGAAAAAAGGCCAATCGTTTATGGATGACGGTAATATAGTAACCGTTCTTTATGTTTTAGTTGCAATTTTTGGTATTCTTATTATAACATCTTTTCTTGTAGGTTTTAAAATTCTCAGGGTAATTACCAAATCAATTAATCAACTGACAAAAGGTACTCATAAAATCAGAAACGGAGATTTCTCATTTAGGATTAGGATGAAATCAAAGGATCAATTACAGTATCTTGCCGAGTCTTTTAACGAAATGGCAGCGGGAATTGATAGATTATTAGTTGAAGAAAATGAAAAGCACAGGCTTGAAGAAGAGTTGAGAATTGCAAGAAGTATTCAGGAAAAATTACTTCCTGACGAAAATTTTGATACTGATGAATTTGAAATTTCGGCAATTAATATTCCCGCCGAAGAAATTGCCGGAGACTATTTTGATTATTATTATAAAAAAGATGATTTTTTAATGTTAATAATAGCTGATGTTTCAGGCAAAGGTGCTTCGGCTGCGTTTTATATGGCTGAGTTAAAGGGCGTTAATAATCATTTGCGAAAGACTGATATGTCTCCATCTTCTCTTATATCCGAATTTCATCACAGCTTGAATAATACATTTGATAAGGTAACTTTTATAACAATAAGTATTGCTAAATTTATAATGTCCGAGCGGGAGTTTGTCTTTTCAAGAGCAGGTCATACGAAGGGTGTGTTTTATAATAGTTTAACTAATCAATGTATTGAATTATCACCGAATGGTGTTGCTATTGGTATCCCTTATTTTTCTAAGGATAAAATTCAGGAAATTACAATAAAGTATAATTCAGGAGATGTATTGGTATTGTTTTCAGACGGTTTATCCGAAATTATGAATAAGAAGAATGAGATGTTTGATATTGAACATATAAAACATATTCTTAAAGAGAATAACAATAAATCGGCAGAAGTTATTAAAAAAAATATTTTAAAAAGTAGTGAGGCATTTGCACAAAATATACCAAATCAAGATGATCTTACTCTATTAATTTTGAAGGTGAAATAAATAATGAATAAAACATTAGAAGACAGTATAAATTATCAATTTAAAAATCAAGAATTATTAAAACTTGCATTGACTCATAGTTCCTTTAATGAGGGAAATAAAAGAAAAAAAGAGGATAATGAGAATCTCGAATTTCTTGGAGATTCGGTTCTTAATCTGGCTGTAACGGAGTATCTTTTCAAAAAATTCAAGAAATTGCCGGAGGGTGAACTATCTAAGATTAAAGCTCATTTAATATCAACAAGTTCACTTTATGATGTTGCTCAAACTATAGACTTAGCAGATCATATATTACTTGGGAAGGGCGAGGAGAAGAATTCAGGAAGAAAAAACAGACGAATTGTAGCCTCAACCTTTGAAGCATTGATGGGTGCTGTTTTTTTAGATTCAAATTATAAAAAAGCCTCTAATGTAATTTTATCTTTTTTTAAGATGTTTCTTGAAAATTATGAGCAGGAAACTTTTAAAATCAATGATTATAAATCGGAATTACAGGAGTTTATTCAAAAACATCAAAATATTCTCCCCCTATATAAAAGCATTGATGAGTCAGGTAAACCACCAGATGTAATTTTTACTTCTGTTGTTATATTAGAAGGTAAAGAAATTGGACGTGGTAAGGGTAAAAATAAAAGGCAGGCTGAACAAGATGCGGCTATGAATGCCCTTAAAAAAATGGATAATCTTTCTCATTACGAAAAATTATCCAAAGTATTTTTTCTAAAAAATTAGTTATTTTTTAGCCCCGACCGAGACGCTTTGGTGAGTGAGTCCCTTACGTTATCAACTCTTAAACTTATTAGCTTTTCTTTTTTATCTATTTTGTAAATGTCCTATTTTATCCTGAAATTTCAATCAAAATCTAAATATCTCCTGTATCGTAAATAAGTATCATACAGTACAAAAAATCATGGGTTTTTCCTTTACGTAAATTAAAGCATAAAGCATAAAGTAAAAAGTAAAAAGTAAAAAGTAAAAATATAGATAAAAAATCAAATTGTTCAATACAGGTGCGTCAAAAATCTTAAAAACAACTCTGTTTCAAAATGAAATTTCTAATAAAACGTCAAAAAGATTATAAAAACAAGCAAATAAGAACAGCATCGTTAGTAATTATCAAAAAAATAAAAGGGGTGTTAGCCGATATTTTCCTCTTGATTAAAGGCTGTCTTAATTGTAGAATAAGGCTATGAAAAGAAAGATTGTTATCGTACTTTTGTTTTTTTTTTTGCTTTGTTTTGCGAAGAATATTAGTTTGGCTAAGAGTACAGCTGATACTAATACTTCCGTAACTACTGATAAGCCTTCTATCTTTGCAAAAGAGTGGCGTTCAAATGATACCTCAATAATTTATTCAGGAGATGTCGAGATAAATTTTGGTGTTTATCAAATTTTTGCAGATTATGTTGAGTATAATAAAAAGACAAAGATGATTACAACAAAGGGAAGAGTTAGTTTAAGTACCGACGAAATGTCTATTTCGGGAGAAAATCTTGTTTTTAACTTGAAAACAAAATCCGGTTTTATGTATGAAAATGATGGCAATATGTTACCTACTATTATTTTTAATACCAAAGAATTACACTTTATTGACAAGGATACAACCAATTTTAAAAACATGAGCTTTACATCTTGCTCTCAAACTATTCCCCGTTGGAAGATTTCATGTAAGAATGGAAAAATTGTAAAAAAGAAGTACATTGAAATGAAAGGTGCTCTCTTAAAAATAAAAAATATACCGGTTTTTTATTTCCCGTATATCAGGTATCCTATAAGAAAGGGTGGTAAGGCAAGTGGATTTTTATTCCCGAAATTTGGAACAGGAAGTAAAAAAGGATTCTATATACAAAACGCTTTTTTCTTAAATTTAAAGCCTAATGTTGATTTAACCTTATACGGTGATTATTTTGCCAATGCAGGTTTTGGACTTGGTGAGGAATTTCGTTATCTTTTTAAGAGAGCTTCAGGTAATATCAAGTATTATTACTTCAAGTATAAGGAGGGTAATACAATAAAGACCGATGGCGTTTCTGATTATTATTTGGATGTCAGACATCATAGTGAATTTGATTTTTTTGATACAAAGATAGATGTAAATATAAATACACAGAGCGATCCGACATTTTTAAGGTTGTTCAGTAATAGCTTTGATACCTCTTTATTTGCAAATTTCAGGACTTCTTTTTCGTTGAATTCAAAGATTTCCTTTTTAAATTTCTCCGTGAACGCTTCTAAAAGGGAAACGTATTATACGTATAGAAAAAGTTCCAGAATCATTAAGTATATGCCGTCAATAAAACTAAGTATGTATCAAAAAAAAATATGGAAGATACCGGGATACTTTTCTTTTAATATTGCCTATGAAAGAATAAGTCGTAGCGGAGTTTCTTATGAAGACGAACCCGACTATACATCCGAATTTATTTCACAGAGAATCAATCTTATCCCCGCATACTCTTTGAATTTATTTAAGTTACAATGGCTTAGTACCACTATAAATGTAAAGTCTCATCAAAGCTTTTATCCTAAAAGTTACGCTGAAAATTCAAAAAAAATTGTCGATGATCCCTTGCACTTAAATTATAATACCGCAAATATAGTAGTAAAAGGTCCCATATTTTATAAAATATACAAATTAAACAGAGGTAAGGTTAAACATATTATAGAGCCTCAGATAAATTATAAGTATTCATCTCAAATTGAAGAAAGTGCCTTGGATAGATTGATAAAAGTTGATAGATTTGACTATCCTCAATTCTCTGTCTTGGGGTTTCAATTAAGTACAGGCTTACTTTATAAAAAATCCGGCGATAATACAACACCGAGAGAGGTATTTAGATTAACAGTCAGTCAAAAATATTTTTTCGACCCTGAACTTGCATCAAGAGGAAGAAAAATAAATGGCGAATTTCCTGATTTTTCGGAGTTGGGCTCTTCACTCAGATTAAGTTTTTTTAAAAATATTTCAATAGATTTTTCTCTCTCCTATAATCACTATTTGGAAAAGTTTTCTCGAATAAGTGCAGTATTAACCCTATCGGGTGAGGATAATCCCTTAAGAGGAAGACTTGCGTACAGCTCGTATGTTAGCCCTTATATGCCGGCTAATTTTTATTTTAACAGAGATTTGATTACAGGAGCAATTGATTTAAAATTACCTAATTTCCCAATACAGTTAAGCACAGGCGTATCTTACGACATTACTGAAAAAAAATTCAGATACGGCTCGGCAATAGCAAAGGTTAACTTCCAATGTATGAAATTTAATTTTGAATTTAAGATTTTTTCAAATAACTTAGGAACCTATTCTCAGTTCAGGTTTGGCTTTTCACTCGGTGAAATGGGCAATGTATCTGATTTAATGGGTGGTAGTAAATAATTATGCAAAAAATACAAAGAGTATTAATAACAGGTAGTACGGGATTTCTTGCAAGATACTTGATATCAGAATTGGAAAAAGAAGGAAACTATGATATATTCGGAATTACTGACGAGGATTTTTCAAGTGATTTACATCAGACATATAAGGTTGACATTAGAGATAGACAGGAATTATTTAAGGTTATTAGGACGGTAAAGCCCGATAAGGTGTTTCATCTTGCGGCAGTGACAAATGTTGGTTTCTCATGGAAAAATCAAAAATTAACGTATGAGGTTAATTTACTTGGTAGCCTTAATCTTTTTGAAGGATTATGTGAGGCAGGATTACAAAATTCAAATGTACTTATAATGAGCTCTGCCGAAGTTTACGGCAATAGTTCCGATACAATAAATGAAAACACAAGTTTAAGTATTGAGAATCCATACTCACTCTCTAAATATGCGATGGAGATGCTTGCCAATATCTTTATAAAATCCAATAAAATGAAAATAATAAAGGCAAGAGCTTTTAATTTTACAGGTCCGGGACAAGATAAAAAATTTGTTTCGTCGGATTTTGCATTTCAAATTGCAGAAATTGAGAGAGAAAGAAAGTCTCCCGTAATTGAGGTTGGTAATTTAAGTGCAATGAGAGACTTTTTAGATGTCAGAGATATGGCAAGATATATAAAAACCTTAAATGAGATAGGTATTGCGGGAAAAACGTATAATCTATGTTCAGGAGAGCTCTTGTCAATTCAGGATATCTTAGATAAATTACTGTCTTTTTCAAACAGGATAATTAAGGTTGAAATTGATAAGAATAAATTCAGGCCTGTTGATATACCTGTTCTAAAAGGGGATAACACCCTAATTAAAAAACAATTTGAGCTATACCCAAAATATCACATAGATACAACACTTAAAGATATATTAGCTTTTTGGAGAAATAATAATAATGAATAATATGGTTGAAAAAGAAATTATACCCTCATATACAGAGGACAGTATAAGAACACTTGATTGGAAAGAACATATAAGAAAACGTCCGGGAATGTACATAGGAAAGTTGGGTAACGGTTCGTCTCAGGATGACGGAATATATATACTGATCAAAGAAGTTGTTGATAATGCCATTGATGAATATATGATGGGATTTGGTAAGAAAATTGACATAACCATTGGTGAGCATATCGTAAAGGTGAGAGATTACGGGAGAGGAGTACCGCTCGGAAAATTAATTGATGTTGCCTCAAAGATGAATACGGGAGCAAAGTATGACTCAAAGGTTTTTAAAAAATCAGTAGGATTAAACGGAGTCGGTATAAAGGCAGTTAATGCTCTTGCAAGTAATTTTCTTATTTCATCTATAAGAGAGGGTAAAAAAAAGAGTGTTGAATTTTCTAAGGGTGAGATTGTTAAAGAGCATGAAATACAGGATAGTGAAGAATTAAACGGCACGGAGGTCTCTTTTTATCCCGATAAAGAATTATTTGGAGATTTTCACTTTATGTCTGAATATGTTGAGAGTTTAATATGGAATTATGTATATCTAAATTCCGGGCTTATTATCAACTTTAATAAAAAACGATTTCATTCAAAAAACGGCTTATTGGATTTATTAAATTCAAATATCAGTAATGAATGCAGGTATCCCGTTATACATTTAAGGGGTGAAGATATTGAAATAGCAATCACTCACGGAAGTCAATACGGGGAAGATTATTACTCCTTTGTAAACGGTCAACATACTACTCAGGGTGGCACACATCTCATTGCATTTCGTGAGGGAATAATTAAAACTGTAAGAGAATTTTATAAGAAAGACTTTGATGTCTCGGATATAAGAACTTCAATTATTGCGGCAATAAGTGTTAAAATTGAAGAACCTATTTTTGAATCCCAAACTAAGACCAAATTAGGCTCAAAAGAAATAGCTCCGGATGGGCAAAGTATAAGAAATTTCATTGTTGACTTTATGATGAAGGAATTGGACGATTATCTTCATAAAAATCCTGAAACGGCAGAATTACTCTTAGCAAAGATTCAAGAGTCCGAAAAAGAAAGAAAGGCTATGTCGGGTATAAAAAAATTGGCAAGAGAGAGAGCAAAAAAGGCAAATCTTCACAATAAAAAGCTAAGAGATTGTAAGCTCCATTACAACTCAAAAAATGAGAGAAGAGCCGAAACAACGATATTTATTACAGAGGGAGATTCTGCAAGTGGTTCAATTACAAAGTCAAGAGATGTTGCTACTCAGGCAGTTTTTAGCTTAAAGGGTAAACCTCTAAACACCTACGGACTTACAAAAAAGATAGTCTATCAAAACGAGGAGTTTAACCTTTTACAGGCAGCATTAAATATAGAGGATGGATTAGATAATTTAAGATATAATAATGTTGTTATTGCAACAGATGCCGATGTTGACGGTATGCATATAAGATTGTTATTAATAACATTCTTTCTTAACTTTTTCCCGGATGTGATAAAGAATAAACATTTATTTATTTTGCAAACTCCACTATTCAGGGTCAGAAATAAGAAACATACGTTTTATTGCTATAATGAAGGTGAACGAAAAGATGCAATCGAAAAATGTGGTAAGAGTGTTGAGATAACAAGATTTAAGGGCTTAGGAGAAATATCTCCCAATGAATTTCAATATTTTATCGGCAAGGATATAAGATTGGACCCTGTTATCAGTAATAAAGAAGACTCAATTCCTCAAATGCTTACCTTTTTTATGGGAAAAAACACTCCCGAAAGGCAAAAGTTTATAGTAAATAATCTACAAGTCGAAGAGTAATGCTTTTAATAATGATACTTGAGTCTTGCTAAAATTTTTACGAAATTTTTGTAATAAATTAGAGTAACTATTCGGTGAAATCGACGGTTGACATTTATAACAACTTGAAATAAAATCATCTAATATATTGTTAAATATATTAGTTTATTATATAGAGGAGAAAAGAAATGGAAAAAAGAGATCTTATAATAATTGGTTCGGGACCAGCCGGACTTACTGCTGCTATTTACTCTGCAAGGGCAAACCTAAAACCTTTGGTTATAGAGGGATACTCGGCAGGCGGACAGTTAATGATTACATCGGAGATTGAAAACTTTCCCGGTTTTAACGAAGGAATTACAGGGCCCGGTCTTATTGATGAAATGAGAAAGCAGGCTGAAAAGTTTGGTGCCGAATTTTTAACAACAGACGTAATCAAGGTTGAAGTAAAGGATGATAAAAAAATAGTTTGGGACGGTGATAATAGTTACGAGACAAAAACACTTATAATAGCTACGGGAGCAACTGCAAATTTACTGGGTATTGAAAGTGAAACTCGATTAATGGGAAGAGGTGTCAGTGCCTGTGCAACTTGCGACGGTTTCTTCTTTAGAGATAAGACAATTTGTGTCATCGGTGGCGGTGATAGTGCCATGGAAGAGGCAACTTACCTCACGAAATTTGCATCAAAGGTTTATCTCATCCATAGAAGAGATGAGTTTCGTGCTTCAAAGATAATGATAAAAAAGGCAGAAGACAATCCAAAGATTGAATTTGTATTGAATGCTTTAATCGAAGAAATAGTTGGTGAGGAAACAGTAAGCGGAATTAAAATAAAAGATAAGATTAGCGGAAAAGTATCTACCATTAATTTAGACGGTGTATTTATTGCAATAGGACATACTCCAACGACAAGTTTATTCAAAGATTTTATAAAAACAGATGAAAAAGGATATATAATAACAGGTAATGACAATGTCGAAACATCTACAAATATCAAGGGTATATTTGCATGTGGCGATATTCAAGATTCAAGGTATCAGCAGGCTATTACAGCTGCAGGTAGTGGTTGTATGGCTGCCCTTGATGCTGAAAAATACCTGGAGGAATTATCGGAATAGTTTTTTTTACAGCTGAAAAATTATTGAATAGTTTTTTTTAAGGTGCAGAATTGATTTAGTATGTTAAAGAGGACTTTATTCTTTCTTATTGTCTGTGCCTTATTTTCAGGTATTCTAAGGGGAAGGGTTTATCATAAGGTTAGTTGGAATGAGATTGAAACAGATAATTTTATTGTAGTTTATCCCGAATCATATTACAAAGAGGCTAACTCAACATTATCATATGCTGAGTTAACCTATAATAAATTTAGCACATTATTAAATCTTGAGGTAAAAGAAAAAATAAGGTTATTGCTTACTGATTTTTCAGACGTTTTTTCATCAAGCTCGACAATTTTTCCGTATTGTACAATTAAGATAAATTTAGCAACTTACTTTCCCGACAGGATATACGGAGGTTTTAAGAACCCTTATGAGTTTTTTCTAACAAAGGAAATAGGCAAGGTGTTCTTGTCAAAACTCAAGGAAGGTCCGATAAATTTTCTAAGAAATATCTTTGGTAACCATCCGCTATTAAGTCCTCTCCTATTCACACCAAGCCCTATAACGGAAGGTTTTATCAACTTCCTTGCTCTGTATATTAATAATGAAACAAATTATATTAATGTTGAACTTATTTTAAAAAAAATAGCAAATAAAAAAACCTTTCCGCAATTTTCAAAATTGAGTGGGAATTACTCTAAATGGCCATTAGGACATTCAAAACTTGTTTTTGGTACAAGCTTTTTTCTGTTTTTGTCAAAAACTTATAGTATTAATTCGCTTATAAACTTTATTGACAGTTATGTCCTGTATCCAATAAAATATACAACCTCACATAGGATGGAAATTCATTTAAAAAAAAGTCAGCAAAAAATTTGGAATGATTTTTACAAAAAATACAAAAAAGATAAAACCCCCAATACCCTCATACAACCAAGTACGCAACAAGAAATAAAAATTATAGATAATACAGGAGACGTACAAAGATTTCCACTTTTTATAAAAAAAAAAACTATTTTTTCTCTGAAAGATGACTTTGTAAGTCCTGTTCATTTTGCCATAAAAGGAAAAACTAAAAAGAGTATAATTCTTGACGGAAAGGATATTACAGGAATAAGTTTTGACAAATACGAAAATAAAATATATTTTTCATCCTCTATTAATACAACTCCGTATTTAAGCTATTCGGATATATTTGTTTATGATATAGAGAGTAATAAAATTAAGCAAATTTCTTTTGGTCAAAGAATTTTTTCCCCCATAAAAATACATAATAAAGATGAAATTTTATGTATAAAAAAATACAAGAATAAATACTATCTGTCTTTTTTTAATCTTAAAAGCAAGAAAATTAAAATTATTTCAAAGGGATTTCAAACTCTTTCTCATCCAAAAATATCTCCTGACAACAAATTTATAGTATGCTCTATAAAAAATAAAAATAATTTTTGGCGTATTGGGATATTCAATATAGATGGTAAATTCATTAAATATATTACAGATAAAGATAGGATAAGTTATTATCCCGAATGGAAAAGTAATAACGAAATTTTTTATATATCGGAATTTAAAAAGAATAATATTCTACACAGTTATAATTTATTGACTGATGAATATGCAATTTATCAACATCCGATATTCAACTCATTAAAATATTTTTCTTTTTCCGAGAATAGTGAAAATAAGAATATTGAAGATAAGAATAGTAAAAATATAGTGTGTACTTATTTAAAATATAATGGTTATAATACCGCCTTCACAAATTTTTCAAATTTTAAAAAAAAACCAATTGATTATAATTTCAAAGACAGTTCAAATAATAATATCCCAAAACAATTAAAATCTTCAAATAAGCTTAAATCAAAAAGATACAATTATCTGCGAGACTTGATGCCAAAGTATTTTACTCCAATTTTTTCATACGCCGGCAATGAAATTCAACCGGGTATTTATACAAGCGGAAGTGATTTATTAGGCAATAATGAATATAATTTGAGTTTATTTTATGTTTTTAAAAGTAAAAGTATTTCTTATGATTTTAATTATAAATTTAATGCTCTTTTTCAAGATATTGGCATTTCAAGTTTCGATAAATTTCGTTTAAATCAGAATATGTCAGGAGATGAATATTTAATAAGAACAATTGCAACTCAAATTTATATAAAACATCCTTTCGTAAAAACCAAGAACCATACTGCATATTTTGTATTCGATTTACATTTTGAGAAAATCTCATCAAAATTCAATGGTGTTACTATTTATCAAAGTTTAATAAACAATACTTATAACGGTATAGGCTTGTCTTTGGTTTATACGTCATCAAAAAAATACTATAACTCCATTTCAAATAATGACGGTTTTGATTTATCGTTGACGTTTTCAAAGGAATTAAAATCATTGGGAAGTACTCGTAGTAGCAATACTTTTTCCTTTGAATATAAACATTTCTTCTCAATTTTCAGACCGAATGTATTATCATTTAGATTGGGAATTATTAAATCATCGGGAGAGTATAAACGTGGTTTTTTCATGGGTGGTGCTCAGTGTGCTAAAACAACAAATTCTTTAAAAGATAATTTTTTCGGTTTAATGAGAGGTTATCCGGCAGGCTTCTTTTACGGAACTCAGGGATATCTTCTTAATTCAGAATATAGAATATTCTTACTCAAGGTAGAAGATTCTGTTTTATTCCTGCCATACATAGAAAAGATATATCTAACCTTATTTTCAGACATAGGTGAGCTCTCTTATAATAATACTTTTAAAAAGCCTTCAATTTCATTGGGACTTGAATTTAATGTAAAGTTTAATCTTCCTTTTTCCATAACATTGGCTTGCGGTGTTGCAAAAGGAATAAATCCTTCCCACCAAACAATCTTGTACTTAAGATTGGAAAATTCTTTCTAATCTGAGATAGCCGGATCTAAAATAAGGTTCTCCGCCAGAAAGCGTGGGTAGTTGATAAAAGTTAAGGGTTAATTATTTTACTTGTTGTAATCTGCGTCCGCATCATTTATTGCAATTTTTATAAAAAAAAGAATTAAATAATTCAGTATAATAATAAATAGTTAGGATTATTTTTTCTTGACATTTTTTTTTTAATGTTCTAACTTATACTATTGTGTTAAATGTTGACTTATATAATAAGAGGGGTTATATGCAGGATGTTAATAAAAATGTAAAAATTATGATTTACATAATTGACTGTGATAAAACTTTTTATTATTTTAAACAATATAAAAAATATTTTAGGAGGTTAAAATGGATGCTGTATTATTAGCAAGGCTTCAATTTGCATTTACAATTGGTTTTCACTTTTTATTCCCGCCTACAACTCTCGGTTTGTCTATGATGATTGTTGTGATTGAGGGAATGTATCTGAAAACAAAGGATGAGATTTATAAAAAAATTTCCAACTTGTTGATTAAGCTTTTGGGTCTGGTTTTTGTAATAGGAACCGCAACCGGTATAGTTATGGAATTCTCATTTGGGAATAACTGGGCTGAATACTCAAAAATGGTTGGTGATATTTTCGGAGCACCTCTTGCTGCTGAGGGCATATTTGCTTTCTTTCTTGAATCTGTTTTTCTTGGAGTATTAGTGTTTGCAAGAAAAAAAGTATCAAAAAAAGCATATTGGTGGTCTGCATTTTTTGTTTTTTTCGGTTCCCATTTATCCGGACTTTGGATAATCATTGCCAACTCATGGATGCAAACTCCGGCAGGTTATAAAATTGTAGAGGGAAAGGCTATTCTAACTAACTTTTTTGAAGCGGCATTAAATCCTTCAATTATTGACAGATATATTCATGTTATAATCTCTGGTTGGCTTACAGGCTCGATCGTAGCGGCTGCAATTGCATCATATTATCTTATTAATGGTAATTTTAAAGAGTATGCGAAGAAGCTTTTAACCGTTGCCGTACTAATATTCATGGTTGTTTCGCTTATGCAGTTGGCTTCTGGACATTCAAGTGCAATTGTTGTAGCAAAGCATCAGCCGGCAAAACTTGCTGCCTTTGAAGGGATATGGGAAACGACGAGAAATGCACCACTCTCTTTATTTGGTATTCCTAATCAAAAGAATAGGAAGACATATATGCCAATAGGTTTACCAGGAATGTTAAGCTTTCTTGTTTCATTTGATACAAATACTGAAATAAAGGGATTAAATGAATTCGGTGATGATATTCCACCTGTATTATTAACCTTTACCGTGTATCATATAATGATAGCCTTAGGCTCTCTTTTTATATTAGTTGGTCTGATAGGCTTATTTTTATTTATAAGAAAAAAATTATGGGATACGAAATGGTATCATATATTATTGATAGCTACGACACCGCTTGTTTATGTTGCAGTTCAAACAGGCTGGATGGCTGCTGAGATAGGGCGACAACCATGGATAGTTTACAATGTCATGAAAACATCAAATGCAATTTCAAAGGTTGTTCCGGCGTGGCAAATTTTGTTTTCTCTAATTGTATTCACTTTGATATACATCCTTATATTTATTATATTTATGAAAATATTTTTTAAAATTGTTAAAAACGGGCCTGAAAAGGCAGAGAACCAAGGGTATTAAGGAGGATAGAAATGGAATTTTTACAAATAATATGGTTTGTTTTAATTGGTGTCTTATTTGCCGGATATGCCATTTTGGACGGTTTTGATCTTGGCGTTGGAATACTTACTCCGTTTTTGGCAAAGACCGATGATGAGAAAAGGGTACTTTTTAATGCTATTGGACCAATGTGGGATGGTAATGAAGTATGGCTTTTAACCGGAGGTGGTGCATTATTTGCTGCCTTTGCTCCCGTTTATGCGACTGTCTTTAGTGGTTTTTATCTTGCACTGATGCTTGTTTTATTTGCCTTGATTTTCAGAGCTGTCTCATTTGAGTATTGGGCACATGATGAAAAACGCAGAACTTTATGGTGTAGGGCTGTTGTTATAGGAAGCTTTTTACCCTCTCTTTTATATGGTGTTGCTCTTGGCAATGTAATGCTTGGTATTCCATTGGATCCGGCACGTGATTTTGCCGGAAATTTCTTTACTCTTTTAAGACCCTTTCCTTTATTAACAGGAATTTTAGGTTTGCTTATGTTTTTGATACATGGTGGGGTGTTTACAATTATGAAAACGGAAGGAGATATAAGAACAAGAGCCGTTGGTATTACAAAAAAATTATTATTGGTTTTTCCGGTTATCTTATTACTTGTTATTGCCTTAGGTGTAATTCAGATAGATGGCATAGCTTCGCATCTTGTCGGTTGGATATTTGTTGCATTGATGTTTGTATTTTGGTTTATGACAAAAAATGCAATTGAAAAAAACGAAGAGGGAAGGGGATTTTTCTTTTCCTCACTTATTAATCTATTTAATATGGCAGCCTTGATTGCCTTTCAGTTTCCTATACTTGTAAGAGCTACTGATTCTAACCTGAATATGACAATTTATAATTCTTCATCAAGTAAGCTTTCTTTAACGGTAATGCTTATTATTGCAGGAATAGGTATGCCTATTGTTATTGGTTATACAATATACGTATATAAAATATTTAAAGGTAAGGTGAGATTGGAAGAATAACACAAAAAATAAGATGGTATGGCGAAATGGTTTGAAATTTTAGATGTACAAAATGAATTGCATAAAATGATTTCTTTGTGTAAAATAAATAAATATTAATTAAGTAAAGAGATTGTTTTGATAAATAAGATTAGAACTTAACTAAGAAAATACGAGTATATTAGGAGAAATGATGAAAAAACAAGTATTATTTATTACTTTGGTTTTATTTGTTTTATTAGGTTTTGTTGAAACTTTTGATGTAAGTGCCTGTACCATTATTGCGGTTGGTAAAAAGGCATCAAAAGATGGCTCTGTAATGGTGTCGCATACGGATTGCGGTCCTGATTCAAGAATATATGTTGTAAGGGGAAGGACTTTTAAGAAAGGTGCCAAAGTTCCTGTTTATTGGGGAATTCAGGATGTTAAACTTGCATTAAAAAATGACGGTGAAATTTTAGGTTATATACCACAGGTAAAAAAGACATATACTTACTTTCATTCGGCTTATTCTCATTGTAATGAACATCAATTGGCAATTGCGGAAAGTACTACTGCACAGAAAGAAGAGTTAATAGCCATGATAACAAAAAAAAACAGACCTGATCAAATTATGACTATTGAACAGGCACAAATATTTGCCCTTCAAAGATGTAAAAAGTCTAAGGATGCCGTAAAGCTCATTGGTGATTTAATGACAAAGTACGGTTTTTTATCGTCATCGGGTGATGGCTCGGAGACTCTTGCTATTGCAGATACCGAAGAAATTTGGATTATGGAAATATTCGGTGTTGGTAAAAATTGGTCTAAAGAAGGTAAAAAACTTGGTGCTATATGGGCAGCACATAGATTGGCTCAGGACAAAGTTTCTATGATACCTAATTGGAGCATAATAAAAGAAATAGACGTTAAAGATACGGTAAATTTTATGGTTTCAAAAAATTATATGCAGGAGGCAATTGATAGAGGATGGTATGAAGCTTCGAGTAAAAAACCTTTTAATTGGCAGGCAACATATACACCGATTCCTGTTGAGTATGCAACAAGTAGGTTTTGGTTGTTTTATTC